>CAYXGD010000115.1:0-6558 GCA_964464425.1 uncultured Thermoplasmatales archaeon | reverse complement strand
CGGCCATTCGAAGCCGACGCTGGACGTCGTGGCCCGGTTCGCCCGGATCATGGCCTTGGCCCGCCACGTGCGGGCCTACGCAGCGCGTCTCGAGAAGGCCGGCGGCAACCCGAACTACGTTTACGTACGGACCCTCGGCAAGGAGCTGGGTCTCGACCAGGAGACGGTCGACGACGTCACACGCGAGGCTCTGGCCTCCTACTCCGCCAAGCGGGCCTCCCTGCTCGAGGGCATCATCCCGAAGGGTGAGCAACCATGACAAACATCGTCTGGGCACAAGAGAAACAGGGACGAGAGCTCGACCGGGTCGGCGGGAAAGGTGCCAACCTTGGTGAGATGACCCACGCGGGGCTGCCGGTCCCTCCGGCCTTCACCGTCACGGCCGATGCCTTCCAGGCCTTCGTCGATGCCGCCGAACTCGCGCCGCGGATCGACGAGGTGCTCGAGGGTCTCGACGTGGAGGACAACAAGCAGCTCACCCAGGCCAGCAAGGACGTCCAGGCGCTCATCCTGGAGGCCGAGATGCCCAAGGCGATCGAGGAAGCCATCCGTGGGGCCTACCAGGAGATGGCGCCGGACGATGACGTCCACGTGGCCGTCCGGTCGTCCGCGACCGCCGAGGACCTGCCCGACGCCAGCTTCGCCGGCCAGCAGGAGACCTTCCTGCACGTTCGCGGCGCCGACAGCGTCGTCGAGCACGTCCGGGAGTGCTGGGCGTCCTTGTACACGCCCCGAGCGATCTATTACCGGGTCAACAAGGGCTTCGATCACGGCAAGGTCCAGATGGGCGTCGTCGTCCAGCGGATGGTCGACGCCGACCTCAGCGGCGTCCTGTTCACCCGTCACCCCACCACCGGTGAGCGGACCATCATCATCGAGGCCGCCTGGGGGCTCGGCGAGGGCGTCGTCTCGGGCCAGGTCAGCCCGGACAACTACGTCGTCAACCCCGACGGGGAGCTCATCGACGAGACGATCGCCACCAAGAAGATCATGGTCGTCCCCGGGGAGGGCGGCACCGGCGTGCAGGAGGTCGAGGTTCCAGAGGGCCAGCAGGATGACCGCGTCCTCGACGACGACCAGATCGCCCAGTTGGCCCGCCTGGCCAACACGCTGGACCAGCACTACGACGCTCCACAGGACGTCGAATGGGCCTTCGAGGATGGGGAGCTCTACGTCCTCCAGACCCGGCCCATCACCACGATCGACGAGGATCGTATCGCCAACGTGGAGACGGCCGAGGAGCCCGACGACGAGGAACCCGACGTCCTGATCAAAGGCTTGGGTGCCTCCCCCGGTGACGGGGCCGGCTCGGTCGTCCACCTGGCCTCCGCCCAGGAGCTCGACAAGTGCCAGGAGGGCGACATCCTCGTCACGACCATGACGACGCCCGACATGGTCCCCGCGATGAAGCGTGCCGCGGCCATCGTGACCGACGAGGGCGGGATGACCTGCCACGCGGCGATCGTGAGCCGCGAGCTTGGCATCCCCTGCGTCGTCGGGACCAAGACCGGGACCCAGGTCCTCGACGAGGGCCTGGAGGTCACCGTCCACGGGGACCGCGGGACCGTCACCCGAGGGGCCACCGTCACCGAAGACACGTCCAGCCAGGCCCAGGCCACGTCGCCGACCTCCGCTGCGCCCAGCAAGCCTGTGACGGCGACCGAGGTCAAGGTCAACGTCAGCATGCCCGAGGCCACCGAGCGAGCCCGGGCGACCGACGCCGACGGGGTCGGCCTGCTCCGCATCGAGCACATCGTCCTCGGCCTCGGCGAGCACCCCATGGAGTTCCTCGACGGGGGTCGCGAGGACGAGTACATCGACTACCTGGTCAAGAACATCCGGAAGGTCGCCGAGGCCTTCTACCCCCGGCCGGTCTGGGTGCGCACCCTGGATGCCCCGACCGACGAGTTCCGGGACATGCCTGGCGGCGACCGGGAACCCAACGAGGCCAACCCCATGCTGGGTTTCCGCGGGATCCGCCGCAGCCTGGAGCAGACCAAGCTCCTCGAGGCTGAGTTCACCGCCATCAAGCGCCTGCACGACGACGGTGTGACCAACGTGGGCGTCATGCTCCCCCTCGTCCAGAGCCCCCACGAGATCCGGGAGGCCAAGCAGATCGCCCGCAGCGTCGACCTGGACCCCGACGACCCGGACCTCCAGTTCGGGATCATGATCGAGATCCCGGCAGCCGCGTTGATCATCGACGACCTGCTCGACGAGGGCCTGGACTTCGTCAGCTTCGGCACCAACGACCTCACCCAGTACACGCTGGCCGTCGACCGCAACAACGAGAACGTCGCCCCTCTGTTCAGCGAGTTCCATCCGGCCATCGGGAAGCTGGTCCAGATGGTCATCGAGGCCTGCCAGGAGCGCGGCGTGCAATCGAGCATCTGCGGTCAGGCCGGCAGCGATCCCCGCTTCGTCACCAAGCTGATCCAGTGGGGCATCACCAGCGTGTCGGCCAACATCGACGCGGTGGCACAGGTCCGCGAGACCGTCGCCCGTGTCGAGCAGCGGCTCCTGCTGGACGCTGTCCGCGAGGGGCGCTGAGACCGGTTGGTCGACGCGCCACCCCCCGAGGAGGCGGTCCTGCTCGGCGGTCCGGAGGCCTCAGCCGCCCTGGCCGACCAGGCACCCGTGTTCGCCCCCCTGCTCGATCGGTTCGGACCGGCCAGGGTGGGCCCAGGCGGGGATCCCTTCGAAGCCCTGGTCTCAGCCATCGCCAACCAGCAGCTCTCGGTCCAGGCCGGCGCGACGGTCTTCAAGCGCCTCGAGGCGCTGTGCCAGGGACGCGTGACGCCGGAGGCCATCGATCAGGCCAGCGCCGAGCAGTTACGTGCCTGCGGTCTCTCGCGACCCAAGGTCGGCTACGTCCAGGACCTGTCCCGACGCGCGCTGGACGGGACGCTCCCGCTCGACCAGCTGGATGAGATGGAGGACGAAGCCGTGGTCGAGGCGCTCACCGAGGTCAAGGGGGTCGGACCCTGGACCGCTGACATGGTGCTGATCTTCGACCTCCACCGGCCCGACGTCCTCGCGACCGGCGACCTGGGCATCCGTGACGGCGCCCGGCGCCTGTTGGACCTGCCCGAGCGCCCGGACCCCGCCGAGCTCGAAGCCCTGGCCGAGCCGTGGCGGCCCTACCGGTCGGTGGCCTGCTGGTACCTCTGGAAGGAGCGCGACCGGCAGCTCCAGGCCACAGGCAAGCGGTAGGGCAGGGACCGTCGGTCAGGCCGAGCTCCCTTGGCGCGACCAGATCCACAGCCCGACGCCACCCAGCGCCAGCAGGACCACGAAGATGCCGGCGACGACCTGCGGCGCACCGCCGGCAACCTCGAACGTGACCGACTGTGTCTGGGAGTAGCTCTCACCGTCCGAGGCCCGGATGTCGACGGTATGGTCGCCGGGGGTCAGACCGCCCAGGTCCAAGGTGACCTCGAACGGCTCACCGGGCTCGACCTCGAAGATCTCCCACTGGCCGCCGTCGACCCTGGCGTGGACCTCGAGGGTACCGTTCCCATCGTCGCCTGCGTCCGGATCCTCGACGGTCCCGGCCAGGGTCAGCTCGCCGGTCGCGGAGGTGCCCTCTTCCGGGCTCTCCAGGCTCAGGGTGGGTGCGGTCCCGTTGCCCGAGGCGCTGGTGGATTGCAGGGCCTCCTCGGGGACGGCGACGGTGACCGTGACGTTGGCGATCGGGCCCCAGGCCTGGCCGTCCGACGCGCGGGCTTGGATGGTGTGCTCGCCCGGTTCGACCGTGGTCGTATCCCAGGTGTAGCTCCAGGACCCGGTGCCCGACGCGTTCTTCCACTGCCGCTCACCGATGCGGACCTGCACCAGGGTGACGTTCTCGCCAGGATCGGGCTCGGCGGCGGTACCCCGGATGGTGATCCGGCCCTCCACCTCAGCACCTTCCGTCGGCTGATCGAAGCTGACGGTGGGCGGGTCGTTCTCGTCCGTCTGGTTCCCATCGTCGGTCTCGTTGCCGCCGGTCGACGTCTGGGTCGGTGCTTGGTTGTCGACCGTGATGGACCGGCTGGTCAAGCTGATGCTTCCGTCGTTGTCGTAGGCCTTGGCGTAGATGACGTGGTCGCCGTTGGTCAGGGTCGTCGTATCCCAGGCCCGGTCCCAAACCAGGGTCCCGCTGGCCTCCCGCCAGTCGCTGTCGTCGATGCGGACGAGCACGAAGGAGACCGAGCCGTCGGAGTCGGACGCGCTGCCCCGGATCGTGATCGTCTCCGAGACGGTGGCCCCCGGCGAGGGTTGATCGATCTGGATCGACGGGGCCGAGTTCGCGTCAGAGGTCCCTTGGTTGTCGACGGTCACGAGGTGCTTGTCCACCGGGGAGTGGTTGCTTCCGTCGTAGGACCGTGCCTCGATCGTGTGCTGACCCTCGGCGGCCTGGGTCGTGTCCCACGTGTACGTCCACGACTGCGTGCCGCTGGCCGGCTGCCAGGTCCCCCCATCGATCCGGACCTCGACGGCCTGCAGGTTGTTCTCCGGGTCCGAAGCGGTGCCTTCGATGACGACCGAGCCCTTGACCGTGGCCCCGTCGGCCGGGTTCTCGATGGTGACCGAGGGGACCTGGTCGGTGGAGCCACCGTCGGCCTGGTTGTCGACGGTGACCGTCCGGCTGGCGATGCTCGAGTGGGCGCTCCCGTCCGACGAGCGAGCCTCGATGGTGTGCTGCCCGTCGCCCACCGAGGTCGAGTCCCACGTGAAGCTCCAAGAGGACGTTCCTGACGCGGCTTGCCAGGCCCCGCCGTCGATCCGCACCTCGACCACCTGGACGCTACCGTCCGGGTCGGAGGCCGTGCCGGTCACGTCCACGCTGCCGCTGACCGTGGCGCCCTCTGCGGGGCTGTCGATCGCGACCGTGGGTGGCTCGTTCTGGTTGTCGACGGTGACCGTCCGGCTGGCGATGCTCGAGTGGGCGCTCCCGTCCGACGAGCGAGCCTCGATGGTGTGCTGCCCATCGGCAAGCGTCGTCGTGTCCCAGGTGTACGACCACGAGCTCGTACCGTCGGTCGCGTTCCACGCGCCGCCGTCGATCCGCACCTCGACCACCTGGACGCTGCCGTCGGGGTCCGAGGCGGTGCCGGTGACCTGGACGGACCCGCTGACGGTCTCGCCCTCGTTGGGGCTGCTGATGGAGACCGTCGGGGGCTCGTTGGTGTTGTCCACGGTCACGGTGTGGTTCTCCCACGCGGTGCTACCCGTGCTGTTGGTCGCACGGGCGGTGATGGTGTGCTGGCCATCGCTGACCGTGGTGGAGTCCCACGTGTAGCTCCAGGAGCTGGTCCCGGAGGCGGTGTTCCATGCGCCGCCATCGATCCTGATCTCGACCTGCTGGACGCTATCGTTCGTGTCCGATGCGGTGCCGGTGATCTCCACCGAGCCCTCGACCTCGGCGCCATCGGCGGGGCTCTCGATGGTCACCGAGGGCCCAGCGGTGGTCTGAGCGCTTACCAGGAAGGCGGAGAACCCAGCGAGCACGAGCGACAGGGCTAGGGCGACACCTAGCCCCCGGGGAAGGGACCGACGCATGGGTGCCAGTCACACCAGGGAGTGGTTCAAGCTTCTCGCAGGCGATTCGAATCGTGTGAGGGTCCCTGTAGGCGGGCAACCAGGTGATCGGCGGGGGTGGCCAGGGTCGCAGGCGCGGACCCCACCACGGTCGAGCCGTTCGCAGCTGCGTCGGTCAAGCTACCTTCAGAAGCGCCGAGGAGGAGATTTGAACTCCTGTGGGCGAAGCCCACCGGTTTTCGAGACCGGCGCCTTGGCCGGGCTAGGCTACCTCGGCAGGTGGAGCCAAGGGAGGCTAGCCCGGGCAAGGCTCGCCTTCGCGGGGCCGCAAGGTCCCGCGAGAGCACGAGCGCACGACGCTCGTGCGAATGGCCGGGCTAGGCTACCTCGGCAGGTGGAGCCAAGGGAGGCTAGCCCGGGCAAGGCTTGCCGTCGCGGGGCCGCAAGGTCCCGCAAGAGCACGAGCGCACGACGCTCGTGCGTATGGCCGGGCTAGGCTACCTCGGCGGTGCGCAGGCCGACGGATAGGGACGTCGAGGTTAAGCGTTTCGGCCTGCCCAGCTCCTGGTGCCGGGCCGCACGCTGCCGCGTCGAGCCCCCGGCCGGTCTTTCGATGGGGCTCACAAAAAGCCTTATCATAAGGCTCGAATCGCAGCCCATGGACCTGACCGTCATCAAGGGCCTAGGCCCGGCACGCCGGGAGAAGCTCGAGTCCGCCGGCGTGGACACCATCGATACCCTGTCCGGTGCGGACATCGAGGCCCTCTCCGACGACGTCGGGATCTCGACCAGCTTGCTCAACGACTTCCAGCGACAGGCCAAGGATCTCGTCCGGCTCAAGGATCTGGACGGGGTCGGCTCGGCCAACCTGGAGAAGCTCGTGGAGGCCGAGGTCCGGTCGCTCAAGGACCTCTCCCGACGGGAACCTGGGGAGCTGCACGAGGCGACGGGCATCTCCGAGGAGAAGCTCAAGCGATGGCGCCGCCAGGCTGGGACGATGGCTGCGGCGGACAAGGCCAAGGCCACGGCCGACCA
>CAYXGD010000114.1:1876-6636 GCA_964464425.1 uncultured Thermoplasmatales archaeon | reverse complement strand
CGGACCAGGTCCGCGTGTTCCCCCGCAAGGAGTTCGAGAAGGCCGACATCGATCCGATCCCGGGCAACCAGGTCGAGATCAACAACGAGCGTGGCGTGATCACGCAGGCCACCGCCAGCCGCGTCCGTGTGGACTTCAACCATCCCATGGCCGGTCGGACGCTCACCTACAAGTTCAACGTCGTCGAGCTGGTGGATGACGCAGCAGAGCGCGTCCGTGCGCTGCTGGGCATCGACTACCAGGTCACGCGGGCCGACGACTTCGAGGTCGAGGTCGACGGCGACACGGCCACCATCGGTCTCCCTGAGGAGGTCGCCAACGACCCCCAGTTCTTCATGGCCAAGCACCGGCTGGGCCACGACCTCTTCGAGCACACCGAGCTCGAGACCGTCGAGCTGGTCGAGACCATGACCCGGGAGTCCTTCGAGGAGCATAGCCACGGTCACGGCATGCCCCAGCAGGTCCAGGCCGCCGCAGAGGCCGGTGCCGAAGCCGACGTCGGCGCGGCCACCGAAGCAGCCGAGTGACCGCCTGGCCGACCGCGGTCCCGGGGGGAACCACCGCCCCGCGGGGCCGCCTTGCTCTCTTCTACGGTGGCTTTTTGACGATAGGGTCCCTGGTCGGGCCGAGGTGCCCTGTTGACCCCGGACCGACGCGAGCGCGGTACGACGTACACGCGTGAGAACCTGCTGCACACGCCCATCCACCAGGTCGATCCCACCGAGGTCGGCTCGGTTCGCGAGATGGTCGAGGCCATGGGCCAGATGAGCTTCCAAGCCCGGGGCTTGGGCATGGCCTACCAGGTCTGGGAGAACGCGCTCACCGATCCCGACCGGCCGACGATCATCCTGGGTGTCGCTGGCTCCTGCATCGCCGGAGGGCTGCGGCGCGTCTTCGCGCGGTTGATCGAGCACGGCCTGGTCGATGCCATGGTGACCGTCGGCAGCCAACCGTACCAGGACCTGTACCAGTGCCGGGGGTACGACCACTGGCGCGCCGAGCCGGACATGGACGATCTCCAGCTCCGCGAGCTGTTCCTCGATCGCCTCTACGACACGCTCGTCGACGAGGAGAAGTTCCGGGAGACCGACGAGCACCTGGGCCGACTGCTGAACAAGCTCGAACCCAGGGCCCACACGAGCCGGGAGATCCTCGGCTTCTTCGGCGAGCAGTTCGACGATCCCGACAGCTTCGTGGTGCAGGCCGCCGAGACCGGGACGCCGATGTTCGCGCCGGCGCTCAACGATTCCAGCATCGGGATCGGCATGGTCCACGGCATGTTGGAGGCCCGGGAGGCCGGGGACGACTACCCGTGGATCGACCCGGTCAAGGACGCCTACGAGCTGGCGCAGGTCAAGTACAAGAGCGAGAAGACGTGCGTCATCTACCTCGGCGGCGGCGTGCCGAAGAACTACATCCAGCAGACCGAGGTCATCAGCGAGATCCTCGGCCACGATCCTGGGGGTCACCAGTACGCCGTCCAGATCACCACCGATGCGCCCTACTGGGGGGCGCTTAGCGGCTGCACGCTCGAGGAGGCTCAATCCTGGGGGAAGATCTCCAAGGATGCGGTCAAGGCCACCGCCTACTGCGACATGACGATCGGGCTTCCCTTGATCGCCACGGCGTTGTTCCAGACCCCTGAGGCGTGGGAGGACCGCGAGAGGCTACGGTTCGACTACGACGAAGCTGGCGATCTGGCCCTGTCGACCCGGTGACCGGCGGCGCTCGGGACGCCTGGTCGAGCCTTGCCCGGGTCGCTGGGCATCATCGCTTGGATCCCGGCCGGGACCTCGGGTAGACGCCCCGTCCATCTCCCCGACCCGGCAGCTCACGCGGTCGCCTCAGCCTGTTCCTGGACCATCCGGAGAAGCTCGGCCTCGATCTCCTCGGGGTCGGCCCCCTTCTCCATGTACCCGATGGCGCCCCGTTCCAGGGCCGTCTTGGCCAACCGCTTGCCTTGGAACCCGGAGTAGATGGCGACCTTCGTGCCCGGGGCGACCTCCTTGATCCGCGGCAGCGCTTCGAGGCCGTCCATCCCTGGCATCGACAGGTCCAGGAGGACCAGATCGGGCTGGGTCTCACGGGCGAGGTCGATGCCTTCCTGCCCTGTCCCAGCCTCGCCGACGATCTCGAACCGATCCTTGGCTTCCAGGGCCATGCGGACCAGGGCGCGGATGCCCTCGACGTCGTCCACGAGGAGCACGCTGTAGGCATCACCGTGGCCATCGGCCGAGGCCTCGACGACGACATCGCCGCTGCCGCCATCCTTGCCTTCCTGAGCCGTCTGGGTCTCGGTCCCCAAGCTAAGGTGGAAGGTGGCCCCCTGGCCTGGCTCGGATTCGACCCAGATGTCGCCACCGTGGTGTTCGAGGATCCGCTTGCACAAGGCCAGGCCGATCCCGCTACCAGGGTACTCGTCGGGGCCGTGGAGGCGCTCGAACATGTCGAAGAGCCGGTCCTGGTCGCCGGGGGCGATCCCGATCCCGTTGTCCTCGACGTAGAGGTGGGGCCGCTGGTCATCCTGCTCGGTCCCGACGTGGACCTTGGGGGTTCGATCCTCGGGGGTGAACTTGATGGCGTTGCTGATGAGGTTCTGGAACACCATGGCCAGCTGGACGCGATCGCCCAGGACCGTCGGTAACCGATCGTGGGTGACCTCGGCGCCGGACTCCTCGATCGCAACGCTGAGGTTGGCCAGCGCCTCGTCCAACGCGGCTTGGGCGTCGACGGGTTCGAAGGGTTCCTCCCGGAAACCGGCCCGGGAGTAGGACAGGAGCCCCTGGATCAACCCCTGGAGGCGATGGACACCGTCCAGTGCGTAGGCCATGGACTCCTGTGCCGTGGCGGGGAGGTCGTCGCCGGCCGCCCGTTCGAGGAGGCGGAGGTGGCCTTCGATGACACGCAAGGGCTCCTTGAGGTCGTGGGAAGCACCGTACACGAACTGCTCCAGGTCCCGGTTGGAGCGCTCCAGCTCCTCGGCGTACCGCTGGAGCTCGCGTTCCGGGTCGTCCATGTCCGAGGCATCCTCGAGGAGGACCAATCGCCCTTCGAGGTCGTCGTTGCTCGGGCCGATGTGCGCCATCAGGGTGAGATCCTCGCCCGTGGGATCGGTGATCTCGATCAAGTGGGCGGCGTGGGGTCCGCTCAGGGCGCCCTTGGGCTCGGGGGGGGTGCAGCGAAGGTCCGGGAGGAGGTCGTCCAGCGGCACATCGACCAACCGGTCGGCCGGCCGGTTCAGCAGCAAGGACGCGTTCTCGTTGGCCGCGGTGATCCGGTTGTCTGCATCCACGAGGAGGCAGGCCACGGGGAGCGCGTCGAGCACGACCTGGACCGGGAGGGCGCCGTGGCGATCGCCGTCAGGAGCGCTCACACAGCACCCCCCCTGGGCCTGGAACCGGCGGCCACCAGCTCCAGGTTCGACCCCGCTGCCTGCCTGACGGAGCATCGTCGGGAGGGCCCTGCTGGGGTGGCCCGCAGGCCCATCATGGCTCTCTGGGCGCTGCCCATCTCAAGAACGAGGCACGTGGAGGAAGGAGGCACGGCTGTAAGCCCGGCGGGAAGCGTCCCGTTGAGCCTCAGACCGGCGATCCACATCTCCACCATCTGGTGCACCTTACAGGCCCGGGCCTGGCATCGTCTCCCCTCTGGGATGCCGCTGCCCGGGGAACCTCCTTGAGCCTGGGGAGTATATAGGTCCCGACCCGAACACCCCTGACCCCTGCGAAGGTGCTCGCCCGTGGGGGACCCCGGCCGTGGATGGCTGATCCCGAGGTCGGCGAGGGGGTGGCCCAGCCTGGTCAGCTCGGGGACGGCGTCGGTGGGCGGCGGCAGGTGATGTAGGTCCACATGGCCTCGAAGGTGGAGGCCCCGTCGAAGACCCGGTCGAGGGCCTGGGCCATCAACGCCTGGCGAGCCTCGACGGCCTCGTCTGTGGGCGGTGTCCCCTCGATCTTCTCGGCCCCGCCGATCCAGCCCAGGATGCCCTCGTGGTAGACCGAGAGGAAGGAGAGCCATTCATCGGTCCGTGCTGTCACCGGCCGGTGCTGGATCTCGACGATCTCGAGGCCTTGGGCTTCGAGGATCCCCGTGTAGTGCTCGAGGGGGCGGACGGGCAGGAAGTACTTCTCCCGCAGCTCCTGGTACGCGGCCATCGCCTCGTCGTCCTCGAGGATGCCCCGGTGGGCTGCGTACGTGTCATCCTCCCGGACGATCGCTTCGGCCTCCCGGGCCACCGCGTGGACGGTCTCGTCGATGATCCAGGCGTCCCCCAGGACCTTGTCGGGTAGCCCGAGGTTGCCGGACTGGACGTGGACCCATGCGCCAGGCTTGAGGACCCGGCGCCAGGCGGCAACGGTGTCCGGCAGGTCGTAGTAGAGGTGGATCGCGTTGGTGGACAGCAGCCCATCGATCCCGTGCTCGAGGAGCCCAGGGTCCAGGACCTCGTCGACCTGCTGGAGCCGGCCTTGATCCTTGAGGTAGGCGATCAGGCGGAAGGCCACGCGCGGCTCGTCGCGGAACTTCTCGAGAGCCAGGCGAAGGAACTTGCGGGACGAGTCGACGTTGATGATGCCGATCCCGAGGTCCGGGTTGGCGTCGAGCAGGCGGTCGATGAGGATACCGGTCCCGCCGGAGTAGTCGACGAGGATGTCCCCGTCGGTGACGCGATCGGTGACCTCGTCGACGGTCGGGTCGAGGTTGGCGTACCAGCCGTGCTGCTCGACGGTGTCGTAGTCCTCGGCCAGGGCCTTGACCGGTTG
>CAYXGD010000114.1:0-1776 GCA_964464425.1 uncultured Thermoplasmatales archaeon | reverse complement strand
TGGGTCCGGAAGCTGAGGATGCTGATCCGCAGGGTGAACCGGCCGTCGAGCGTGGTCCCGGACAGGTGGACCCGTGCGCGCTCGTTGACGGCCTCGATCCAGGCCCGGTTGAGCTCGTCGAGAGCCTCCCCGTCGACCCCAGGGGGCTCCAGCCGGAACGCGAGCGTCGACAGCTGCGGCTCGGCGACGACGCGCACCTGCGGGAACCCGGCGACCTCCTGGGCGGCCCAGCGGGCCAGGTCCAGCTTCTCCTGGAGGTTGGCCCGGAAGGGCCCCAAGCCGTGCATCTTGAGCGGGAGCCAGACCCGCAGGCCCCGGAAGTCGCGGGAGAGCTCGGGGCTGATCTGGCTGAAGTCCACCAGGTCGGAGCTCGGGTCGTGCTCGGGGATGTAGTCGGCGTGGACGGCGTGGGCCCGGTGGAGGGCCCCGGCATCCTCGACCACGAGCGCGCCGGTGCCGTAGGGGAGGAAGAGCCCCTTGTGGGGGTCCAGCGTGATCGAGTCGCACCGGTCGATCCCGGCAAGCCGTCGGCTGCCGTCCTCGGTGAGGACGAAGAAGCCGCCGTAGGCGGCATCGGCGTGGAGCCAGAGGTCCTCGCGGTCGCACAGGTCGGCCAGCGCGGTGAGATCGTCGACGGCCCCCGTGTTGGTGGAGCCGGCGTTGGCGACCACGAGGAAGGGCTCGTCCCCGTCGGCTCGATCCTGCTGGATCTGGGCCTCCAGGGCCTCCACGTCGATCCGGTACGCCTCGTCGCTGGGGACCTTGCGAACGTTACCGGCCGGGAACCCCGAGAGGACGGCCGCCTTGGCCACCGAGTGGTGGGCCTGGTCCGAGACGTACAGGGTCCCGGCCAGGAAGTCCTCGGGCAGGCGCTCCCGTCTGGCGGTGGTGATGGCGATCTGGTTGGCCATGGAGCCGCCGGTGGTCAGGAGCCCGAAGGCCTCGTCGGGGTAGCCCACCATCGAGCAGAACCATCGGATGACGTCGGCCTCGATCCTGGCCAGGGCAGGCGCGGCGAACCACGTGCCGACGTACCGGTTGGTGGCATCGGCGATGAGGTCTGCGACGGCGGCGTGGAGCAGCCCGCCACCCGGGATGTAGGCCAGGTAGCCAGGGTGAGGCGTGGTGAGCGAGGCGGGGATGGCCTCGTCGAAGAGGGTGGCCAGCAGCTCGTCGAAGGAGGTGCCGGTCTCCGGCGGGTCGGGCTCGTGGAGGCGGGCTGCGATGGCCTGGGCCCCTTGGCTGTCGGCGGCCGGGGAGGCCGGCAGCGACTCGAGGTGCTCGACGATCCGGTCCATGGCCGCCTGGACCATGGCGCGGACCTCGTCTGGTGGCAGCTCTAGGCGGACGTCGGGGTCGTCGGGTGGCGCGACCACGGGTCGGGCATGGCGGGCGTCGACGTAAACCCGGTGGGGCCGGTCTGGCAAGGTCTTTGGTGGAGGGCGACCTGAGCAGGGTCATGGCCGGTGACGATCCCCCGAGGGCCGGGGAGCCCATCGCGTTCCAGGGACCCCAGGAAGCGGTCCCGGAGATCGACCGGATGCTCAGGGACAGGGCCTGGTCGGAGCTTGCACGGTGTTACGACCTCTCCGAGAGCGACGTCGATCCCGAGGCGTTGACCTCCGGCCGGTTCTTCCACGACCCCGATGCAGGGACCGGGCATCCCGGGACCCGGGCCTGGCGGGCACCGTTCCCACCGGGATCGCGCTACCTGGACCACGAGACGATCGGGGATCGGGCCCGGGTGGAGGTCGAGCTGGCCATCGACCAGGGGGA
>CAYXGD010000113.1:0-6687 GCA_964464425.1 uncultured Thermoplasmatales archaeon | reverse complement strand
GGGGCCCTGTTCATCCTCAAGGGCCACCCCTGGCGCGTGGTCGAGTTCGAGACCGGCGACGACGATGACGACGAGGAGGAGGACCCCGAGATCCTGGCCGCGCCCGTCAAGGACCCGACCGGTGCGGTCCCGAGCTGGGTGGGCGAGGAGATCCCGGTCCCGTACAGCGTGGCCCAGGACGTCGGCCGGCTCCGGCAGCGGTTGGACGAGCTGATCCAGGCCGGTACCGATGCGACGGGGTGGTTGGCCGATGCCCACGACCTGGACCGGGCCACCGCCGACCTTCTCGTCCGCTCGATCGAGGACCAGGGCGACCTGGTCGTCCCGACCCACCAGACCGTCACCCTCGAGATCGGCAAGCAGACCGCCGTGCTCAACGCCTGCCTGGGCCACAAGACCAACGAAGCCCTGGGCACGGTCCTCTCGGGCCTCCTCGCCGCACGCCTAGGCCAGAGCGTCGGCCTGGACACCGATCCCTACCGGGTCATGCTCGAGCTCCCCCGGGGCACCCGGCCCGAGGTCGTGCACGACGTCCTCGACGAGATCACCGGCGCGCCCCTGGAGGCCCTGGTCGCCAGCCTGTTGAACAACCAGCCGATCCTCCGGTTCAAGCTGGTGCACGCGGCCCGCAAGTTCGGGGTGCTCGACAAGGGAGCCACGGCGACCAACGTCAACGTCAAGCGCTTGCTCGAGCGGTTCAAGGACACCGCCCTCCACCAGGAGGCCATCCGGGAGGTCCTCCACGAACGCATGGACGTCGAGCAGGCCGAGGCCTTCCTCACCCAGCTGGCCAACGAGGAGGTCGAGCTGGTCACCCAGCGCCTCTCGCCCATCGGCGAGGCCGGGTTCGAGGAGAGCCTCTCCCTGGTCAGCCCCCGCCGGGCCACGGCGGCCATCCTGCGGGCCATCGAGGAGCGCCTGCTCGACGAGCCGGTCGTCCTGGCTTGCCTGCACTGCAAGGCCTGGAAGAGCAAGACCCGGATCCGCCGGATCACCTTCCCCCTGCACTGCCCCAAGTGCAACGCCAAGATGATCACCCTTTTGCGGCCCTGGCAGGAGGACAAGATCAAGCTGGCCCAGCGCACGGTGACCGAGGAGCTGGCGCCGGGGAAGCGCAAGGACCTCCGGCGCTTGCACGCCATCGCCAGCCTGATCGCTGCCCACGGCAAGTGGGCCGCGTTAGCCCTGGTGGCCCGGGGGGTCGGCCCGGACACGGCCGGCCGGATCCTGATGCGCCAGCCCGAGACCAAGGAGGACCTGCTGCGGGAGATCATGGAGGCCGAGGTCACCTACGCTCGGACCCGGGCGTTCTGGGACTGACCTGGCTCACGACCGTCGGCGCCAGGCCACGACGGCCAACGCCAGCACGGCAGCCAGGGCACCGACACCCGGCACCGGGGAGCCTTCCTCGTCGTCGGGCTCGGAGGCTTGCTCGAGCTGCGCGCCGTCGGAGGCCTCTCCGGTGCTCGCGTTGGAGGAGGGCGACGAGGATGGCTGCGGCTCCTCGTCGCTTGCGCCGGTTGGCTCCTCTCCGCCGGGGTCCTCGGCAGCCGGGAAGCTCAACGTGAGCTGGGTCGGGGCGACGGCGGCACCTTGGACATCAGGGTCGTTGGTCGCCTCGGCGTCGAGGGTGATCTTGTGGTCCCCCTGGCCCGTGTAGCTAGCCGGAACCTGGAGCGTCACGTTCACGGTCCGCTCCGCGTGCCCGGCGGGCGACATCTGCTCCTGGTAGGTCTCCGCCCAGTCGATGACCACGGGGTTGGGCTCGAAGGTCGCCTCGATCCCGTCGGGGAGGTCAGTCGCTTGGAACTCGACGGTCGTCTCCGTGGCAAGGCAGGGGAACTGGCCGCCAGGGCACTGGAGCAGGACGGTGACCGGGGCCCGGTAGGTGCCCGGGAGGGTCTCGGGGCTCTCTTGGACGCCGGGGCTATCTATCTGGCCCTGCATCTCACCGACGGGGACCTGGGCCGAGGCGGCGGGCGCCAGGACCAGGAGGCCGATCAGCATCAGGCCAGCGAGCCAGCGGTGGTAGCGGTGGGCCATCTCAGGCCCCCCTCCTCTGTCGCCAGGCGACCAAGCCGAGGGAGAGCAGGGCAGCCAGGACGCCGGCACCGGGGACGGCGGCCTGTTGCAGCTCGCCGGGCCCGCTGGTGGACTGGGTGCTGGCCGCCGCCTCCTGGGAGCCGTTGGTCCCTGGGTCGTCGTCAGCGGCTGCCCCCTCGGTCGTTGCCCCCTGGGGATCTTGGGGCAGGGGGATCGCGTAGCTGCTGTCCAGGGCCTCGGTGGTCTGGAGCGGCGCGTTCGTGTGCCCGGCCGTGATCAGATCGAAGCTCGGCAGCTGGCCATGGGCCTCGGCGACGTGGACGGTCACCTGGACCACGCGGTGGTCACCGTGCTGCTGGTCCTGGGGTTGGGCCCACCAGTCGATCGCGTACCCTGAGGGGGAGACGACCGCGGCGGTGACCGGTTCGTCGGCCTTGGCCTGGAGCTCGACGGTCGTGGTCGTCCCAGGCGCGCAAAGGCACACGCCGGAGGAGACCGTCGTGCGGATCGAGAGCTGGCCCTGGTAGGTCCCCGGCAGTTGGTCGGGGACCTCGGTCCAGTCGATCACGCCGGGCTGGATGGTCACGCTCTGGCCGCTCTGGGCGGCCGACGCGCCGGCCATGCCCACCAGGACCGCCGTCAGGCCAACGATCGTGAGGGGGAGGGTCCGTCCCAAGCTTATCACCGGGCCAGCAGCCGACGGTGCTGCTATCAACGGTCCGGTAAGACCGTTTGATGGTTGGAGGACGTATCCATCGCCGCCCTCCTGGGTCCCGACGCTACGGATCCAGGCTGGGCGCCATGCCCATGACCTGGTCCTCCAGGCCCTGGACGGTGCTCCGGAGCTGGTCCCCTTGGTCCTCGCAGTACGGCTCGTCGGCGCTGAACCAGGTCAGCGGTTGCAGCCCGGTGATCGCGTCGAGGAAGGCGAACAGGACCGTCTCGGCGCAGCTACCCATCCCCCCGGCGAGCTCACCAGGATCGGCACCCACGCCGGGAGGGTCGGCCGGGAGGTCGGGGGCCGGGATCGTGTGCGGGACCCCCGGCGGGTCGGGGCCGGGCAGGTCGTGGGTGGCCACGGCCGACGGCAGCGTGATCGACAAGCTCATCATCAGGAACAACAGCACAGCCCAAGCACGGTGATGCGTCATGGTTCTCACCGCATCCAGGACCCACCGGTGGGGCATATCAACCGTGTGGACCAACCGTTGAACCATACGACGACGTATCTAGTCACGTCGTTGAACCGTCATCTCCCGGGAACATCGACCGTCGTTCGTCCGTCCTATGGAGATTTAGGCGTTCGCGTGACGGCGACGGTCGGTTGGGGCTCAGGGGATCTCGAAGGTCTCACCGATCGAGGGTGCGATCACCCGCTCGGCCACAGCCTCCAGGTCCCGGACCAGCGGCCCAGGGTCGTCGCTGTGGCAGATCACGATCGTGTCGGGTCGACAACCTTCGGCGAAGGCGACAAGCTCGGAGTGGCCGGCGTGGCCGGAGAAGTCGAAGTGCTCGACCTGGCAGCGGATCCGCGTGTCCTGATCGTCGAGCGAGATCCAGCCCTCGTCGAGCAGGCGCCGCCCGCCGGTGCCCTCGACCTGGTACCCGGTGAGCAGGATGCTGCTGGCCTCGTCGTCGTGGAGGCGCTTGAGGTAACCGATGACCGGCCCACCTTCGAGCATGCCGCTGGTCGTCACGATCACGTTCCCGCGCTGGCAGGCCTCGCGCCGGTCGCGGTGGTTGCGGACCTTGCGGACCCTGGACCGCATGCGCTGGAGGGCCTTGGCATCCCGGAGGAAGCTTGGGTGGCGTAGGAAGAGGTCGGTGACGTGCCGGCCCATGCCATCCAGCCAGATCGGGGCCTGGATCTCCTCGAGGACCATGAGGACCTCCTGGGTCCGGCCGACAGCGAAGCACGGCACCACAGCTACGCCGCCCCGGTCGATGGTCGACTGCACGGCGTCGAGGAAGGCCCCCTCGACCTGCTCGCGGGGCTCGTGCTCCCGGCCGCTGTAGGTGCCTTCCATGATCAGGGTGTCGCAGCCGACCGGATGGGCTGGTGGGACCAGGCGGCACCCGGCGGTGTGGAGGTCGGCGGTGAACAGGACCGATCGGTCCCCTTGGAGCCGGAACATGGAGCTGCCTGGGATGTGGCCGGAGTTGACCGCCTGGATCTCCACCTCGCCGATGTCGAAGGGCTCGTCCCACAGGATGCTGTGGGCGACCTCGCCCATGTGGCTGATGGCGAAGTCCTGGTACGGGGCCGCGTAGCCCTCCAGCCGGTGGACCTTCAGGCAATCCCGGCAGAGCACCTCAGCGGTGTCCAGGGTGGGGCCGGTGGCGTAGACCGGTACATCCTGCTGGTGAGCCACGGCCGGCACCATGCCCGCATGATCCAGGTGGGCGTGGGTCAGCAGGACGGCGTCCACCGGGGGTGGCATCTTGGGGTAGGCAGGCGGGTCGCTGGGCGCCAGGCCGTAGTCGAGCAGGAGCCGCGAGCGACGGTGGCGGAGCACGAGGCCCAGCCGGCCGACCTCGCGGGCACCACCGAGGAAGGTCCCTTGCACGGTGACCCCCGCTAGGGGAGCCTGGTAGAAAGGCCGTTCGGCTTCGCGACGGGACGAGCCCGGACCCGAAGCGACCAGCAACGACCCCCAGGCAGGGGAACGAGCCCCCGCCCAGGGGCGCTGCTTGGCCGTGGGTCCCGGGACCGGCTGTCTAGACCCTGCGGACGACGATCACGACGAACAGGACCGCGACGATCAGGAACAGCACCAGGAAGTACCAGTACTTCAGGGCGAAGTCGCCCAGGTTGCTGGCGGTCGCTGCGGAGACGTCACCGCTCTGGGTGTTGTAGTGGGTGTCGACCTTCCCGTCCCCGTCGGTGTCCAGCTTGTACACGTCGCCGTCCTTCTCGGCCGAGGTGACCACGTGCGGGTCCTCGTTGGGATCCACGAACGTGTCGTAGGTGCCATCCTGGTCCGAGTCGATCAACAGGTCCCGGCGGCCGTCGCCGCTGAAGTCCAGGTTGATGACGTCCATCAGACGGTCGTTGCCCGTGTCGTAGGCCTTGTCGATCAGCCCGTCGAAGTCGCTGTCGATGGGTTCCTCGGGCTCCTGATCGTCGTTGATGTCGAGGGTGTAGGGGACCTGGCTCGTCTGGGCCTTGTCGGGGTCGAAGTAGAGGTCCGAGATCCCGTTGCCGTCGGTGTCGATGAGGTGCTCCGTGCGGCCGTCCTCGTCGGCGTCGGGCGTGTAGAGCCCGTCGCTGGCGACCGCGTCGGCATCGGCGATCTCGCCGCGTTGGACCATGGCCGCGTCCTTGTCGGCGAAGACCTCGAACCCGTCCTCCGAGTTCCGGTTCATGTCCAGGGCGACCTCGAACGCGCCGTCGCCGTCGACGTCCAACCGGACGTACGGGACCAGCTTGGTGGTCACCTCGACCGTGTCGGTCGGCGTGCCCGTGTCCGGGGGCGAGCCCGTCGAGCTGCCGCGGATCACGGTGGTGACACCGTTGGGTGCGGGGACCGGTCCCTGGTTCGGGCTGGGGATCTGGATGGTCACCCGGATGCCCGAGAGGGTCTCACCGGCCTCCAGCTCGGGGGTCGTGTCGTCGGACAGGTCGGTGGAGATGGTGTACTGCGGCTCGGCGCCGTTCGTGTCGGCGAAGCCGAAGCGCACAGCGTCGACCCCGTTGCCGGTGTTGGTGGCGCTGACGAGGAACTCGGCGTTGTCGCCGGGGGCCACATCCTTGGTGAGCGGCCCCTCGACCTCGATCTCGATCGCGAAGTCGTGGATGGCCGCCGCGAGGTTGAGCCGATCCTCGGCGCCGCCACCTAGGGCCGAAGCCCGCAGGCTGACCTGTTCGACGTGGTCCTTGGCCGCGTCGGAGGGCGCTGAGACCTCGATCAGGACGCGCTTGAAGGTCTGCTCAGGCACGCGGACGGTGTCGTTGCCGATGTCGTCCCCCTCTTGGTCGAGCACGTTGGCGCTCCAGCCCTGGCTCTCGAACTGGGTGGTGAGACGGTACCAGGTGACGCCGGTACCGAGGTTGCGGACCAGGACCGGGAACGTGTTGGACTCGCCCCGGTTGACGACGATCCGCTGCTCCTCGGCTTCGAGAGCCACGGAGGTCTCGCCTTGGACGACCGCGAAGGCGACGCCGTTGGCGAAGTTCGCGTCGTCGTCCAGGTCGGTCGCCTTGACCAGGAAGCTGTACCGGGAGCCCTCGACGATGGTCTCCGGGGCCTCGACCAGGTACTGGAAGGACCGCGAGCCACCGCCAGGGACGGTCAGGGTCGTGTTGCTCTGCGAGAGGGTCGTGGTCCAGCCCTCAGGAGAGAAGACCTCGCTGAGGCTGACCTCGACCGGGTCGGAGGCCTGGTTGGTGATCGTGTAGTTCACCGTCGTGTTGCCCCCGGGTCCGATCTGGACCAGGTCCTCTTCGGCTTCCATCACGAGCGAGCCGGCCGCGCGCACGTTGATCGTGTACGTGGCCTGCTTGGTCTGGCTGTCGTCGGGGTCGTCCGGGTCGCCCTCGCTGGTCACGGTGGCCGTGATGGTGGGCGAGGAGCCGACCTGGGCGCCGGCGGGCACCTGGACGGTGATCGCCGAGGCCTTGGTGGAGGTCGGCGACACGGTCAG
>CAYXGD010000112.1:0-6728 GCA_964464425.1 uncultured Thermoplasmatales archaeon | reverse complement strand
CCTCCGTGAGCTCCTGGATACGTTCCTGGACGCCCTGGAGCTCGGCCTCGAGCCGGGCGGCGTAGGCTTCCAGGCGGTCGATGCGCTCCTGGCGCGTCGGGAAGCGACGCGTCAGGCCTCGGGGGCTGCAGTAGCTTGTCTCGCACATGGTCTGTCTCCGCGGCATGCGCCGCAGCCCTCGGTTAGGTGGGCCTATGGCTTGTTGACGAGGCAGGCGCGTGACGGGGTCACGGGGTGACCGGGTCCCGTCCAGGGTCGGTCACAGGCTGGACGTCGGGCGGGGGCTGCGGCTCAGGCGGCGCTTGCAGCGTCGGTGTCGTAGAGCGCGGTCACGGCGGTGACCAGGCGGTAGACGGCCTGGAAGGTCGCAGCGTCGAGCTGGCCGCAACCGTCCGTGGTCACGGTGAAGGTCGAGCCGTTGAGGCGGAGCCGCAGGGTCCGCTGGTCGGCCTCGGTGAGCCAGATCAGGGTGGTCTCCCCCGGCCCCGAGGTTCGCCCGTACCAGCGAAGGCCCTTGAACCAGCGCTGCGCCAGGGCCTCGGCGACGTCCTGGTCGTCGAGGCTCGGCGGGAGCAGGGCCTGGACCAGGGGACGATCGGGGCACCGAGGCCCGGTGGCCTGACCGCCGGCCAGGACATCGTAGCCGGTCTCCGAGAGGCGGTAGCCCTCTGCATCGGCCTCGATCAAGCCGTCTTCCTCGAGCCGCGTGAGGGTCCGGGCGAGCTGCTGCTGGTGGAGGCCCAGGGTCCGCTTGAGACCCTGGAAGGCGACCGTGGCCTCATCCTCCTTGGCCAGCTCCCGGAGCACCCGGGTGCGGCGGTCGTCCTGCCCGGGGGCCTGCGACTGCTCCTGGGACCCATCGGCGGTGTGGAGACCCGTCATCCCGTCCCCTGGTTGTCCGGCATCGGTCATGGACCTTCCCCTGGGGCCTTAGACCTCGTGTCGTCATGGTGACTGGGTGCCCGCCGACCCGGTCACAGGCCACCTGGGGAGCAAGGCCGCCACCGGAAGGGTTTTTGACCCCTGCTGGGCGAGGGGAAGGTAGGTCCCCCATGGCGCTAGCTTCCAGCCAGAGCTACTCCGAGTACGACCCGCTGGCCTGGTTCTACGACATGTACTGGGGACCGGCCTCCCGGGACCAGCTCATGCCGGTCCTGGAGGAGCTCCTGCTCGGCGACCTGCCGGAGGGTGCACGGATCTTGGATCTGGCCTGCGGGACCGGTCAGATCACCGCCGCCCTCGACGAGGTTGGGTACGAGGTGATCGGCATCGATGGGAGCCGGGCCATGTTGGCCTACGCCAGGAACAACGCGCCCGGTGTCGAGTTCATCAGGGCCGATGCCCGCAGCTTCGAGATCGCGGACCCCGTCGATGCTGTCGTGTGCCTGTTCGAGAGCTTGAACCACATCATGACGGCCGACGAGCTGGGCCAGGTGTTCGCCAACGTGGCCGGGTCCCTGGCCGACGACGGCGTGTTCGTGCTCGACATGAACATGGCCCCGGCCTACGACGACGGATGGACCGGCACCGATGGCATCATCGAGCCCGACCACGTCCTGTTCACGTACAACCAGGCCGACCCCGAGGCCCAGAGAGGGACCAGCGAGGTCACGCTCTTCCGCCACGCCCACGGCGGCTGGCGGCGACAGGGGCTCGTGCTCGAGCACCGCTGGTTCGACGAGGAGGTCGTCCTCGACGAGCTGGCCGCTGCAGGGTTCGAGACGGCCGAGATCTACGACGCCGAGGAGGACCTGGGCTTGAAGGGTGAGGTCGGGCGCACCTTCTTCGTGGTTCGCAAGGCCGCCCCCGGCGACGCCTGAGCCGCGGAGCTCACCGCCCGGCGCTCACGCGATGTAGGGGCTGGCGTCCAGATCGAACCCTCTGACGATCTCGATGGGGCCAGCTTGGGCTGGGCGCCAGCCGAAGGGGGCATAGACAAGGTCCTTGAAGAGCTCCGGGGCGCCCGAGGCGGCCACGCCCGGGGCCATGGCTGCGGCGATCAGGGTCGCCGGGTGGTCGTCCCCGAGGGCGGCCAGGCTGATCTCGTAGGCCAGGGCGCGCACCTGGCCTTCCTCCAGGTAGCCCAGGGTGTGGAGGTACTCGTGGAGGAGCACGTGGAAGGCGTAGGCGTGGTGGTGCTCGGGTCGGTGGGCTTGGACGTAGGTGAGCACATCCTTGTTCAGAACGATGGCGTTGGAACCCGTGACGAAGTAGCCACCCAGGAAGCCGCGGTCCGAGACCCCCAAACGCTGGAGGCCCAGCATGATCCCGGCACGGGAGCGGCCGAGGTGGCCTTCGACCAGGTCCTTGGCCAACGCGAACAGGTCCGGGTAGCCCTTGGCGGCGTCCAGCCGCTGGGCGGGGGTCGTCACACCCTGCGGTTGTCGCCCATCGGAGATGAGGCTTGCGCCCTTGGCCCGCCGCGCTGTTCGACGCCCTAACCAACGGTTTCATGGGATATGAGCCGGCAGGGTGCGCGCGATGGGCGAGGACGAGCAGCTCTCGCTGATCGATGCGGTGGCGATGGCGATCGGCGGCATGGTCGGCGGCGGGATCTTCGCCGTCCTCGGTGAGGCGACCAGCACCGCCGGTAACGCCTCGTTCGTCAGCTTCGGCCTGGCCGGGATCCTTGCCTTGATCACCGCCGTCTCCTACGCCCGGTTGACCACCGAGTACGACGAGCCCGGCGGGAGCTTCAGCTACCTGGAGCACCTGGTCGGGCCTCGGCTGGCTGGCACGGTGAGCTGGTTCCTGATCGTGGGCTACCTCTTCACCGTGAGCCTGTACGCCTACACGTTCGGCCAGTACGCGGGCCATCTCGTCGGTTTGGGCAAGGGCCTTGGCCCCTGGCTGGGCCTCGGCATCATCGCCGCCCTGACCGGCGTGAACCTCGTCGGGGTGCGAGAGTCCGGGATCACCGAGGATATCCTCGTGTACGCCAAGGCCGTCCTGCTCGTCGCGTTGGCCGGGGTGGGGGTCCTGGCGGTCCAGCGGGGGGAAGCCCTGCCTGTGTTCGAGCACGGCCCGGCCTCCCCGTTCCTGGCCGCGGCGCTGATCTTCGTGGCCTACGAGGGCTTCCAGCTCCTCACGTACGACTACGAGGATATCGAGGACCACGAGGAGAACCTCCCCAAGGCGCTGTGGATCGCGGTCCCGTTCGTGATGGCGCTGTACATGGCCATCGCCTGGGTGACCACGGGGGCTGTCGGCAGCCAGACGATCCAGCAGCACAAGGAGACGGTGCTGGCGTTCGTGGCTGAGCCGGTGCTCGGCCAGGTCGGGGTCGTGGCGGTCCTGGTCATGGCGGTCATCTCGACGGCCTCGGCGATCCACGCGACCCTGTTCGCCACGGCCCGGTTGGGCGACCGGGTCGCCGACGACGGTGAGCTCCCTAGCGTCGTCCAGCGATGGCGGGCCGGCGGTGTGCCTGTGGCCTTCCTGGTGGGCCTGGCCGTGCTGGCCGCCGGGGTCCAGTTCTTCGGCAGCCTCCACCAGATCACCAGCTTCTCCAGCCTCGTCTTCCTGGTCGTTTTCGGCGCCGTGAACGCTGCGGCCGTCGCTCACCGGAGCTTCGAGGGGTGGCGCCTGGTCTTCCCGGCCGTGGGCGTGGTCGGATGCATCGCCGCAGCGGTCGCCTTGCTCGTCGATCTGGGCCTCCACGAGCCCTTGAGCCTGGCGATCGTGGTGGGGGTCACGGGCGTCATCGGGGCGCTGAGAGCCTTGTACCTCTGGGCTGACGGGGGGACCGGGTCGGCTCCCGGCGACCAGTCCGCCCCGTGAGGGGCCGGTTCCCGGCACCAGAGGCCGTCTAACCTTCGTTCCGGGGGTCCACGGGCTCCCCCCATCTTTTCGAACCATGTGCCACAGCGCCTTTCCGGGCCGAGGCAGACACCTCGACCAGATCCTTATGTTCGCGCGACACGCCGCCGTCGCCGTCGCGCTGATGCTCACCGCTCCGCTCGTGGCGCTGGCACCCAGCGCGGCGGCGCAGAGCCTTGGTCCCAACCTGGTGGTCAGCAGCGTGACGACGTCCCCGGAGGACCCGACCCCGGACGACCAGACGACCTTCAGCGCCACCATCGAGAACGAGGGCTTGGAGGCCGCCGGTAGCTTCGAGGTCCTCTTCGAGCTCGATGATGGGGCCTTCGCGACCGTCGAGGTCGACGGTCTCGACGCGGGCGCTTCGACGACCGTCGAGACCGACGCGTGGGACGCCACGATCGGCAACCACACCATGAACGTGACCGCCGATGCCGAGGACGAGGTCGACGAGGGCGACGAGACGGACAACTCCCAGCGCCTGACCGTCGAGGTCGGCCCCGACCTCATCACGGCCGACATCTTCTGGGAGCCCGAGGACCCGACCGCCGGCGACGAGGTCCGGCTCAAGGCCGTGATCCGCAACCGCGGGAACGCCAACGCGACCGGGTTCAGCGTCCAGTTCCTCGTCAACGGGACAGGCTACTGGGATCCCTGGGTCGATGGCCTGGACGCCGGCGAAAGCGTCAACGTCACCGGTCCGACCTGGGACGCTGTCAAGGGGGAGCACAACCTCACCGTGGCCGCCGACCGGTGGCACGAGGTCCAGGAGTCCAACGAGACCAACGGCTGGGCCAACGAGACGATCCAGGTCGACCCCATGGGCCCGGACCTGATCGTCAGCCGGATCGTCCCCCCCGCCGAGGTCGAGGCCGGGGGCCAGGCGACGTTCAACGCGACGATCACGAACGTCGGCGACGAGGACGCCAGCAGCTCCCAGGCCCGCTTCTTCGTCGACGGGAGCCGGCACGGGTCCGATGAGGCCGTGCCCGAGCTGGCGCCCGGCGAGAGCGCCAACGTGACCAGCGGGACCTGGAACGCCACGTTCGGCGACCACAACGTCAGCGTCCTGGCCGACGCCGAGACCGAGGGCGACCTGGGCCTCGGCGGTGGCGGCGACCAGGTCGACGAGCACAACGAGACGAACAACAACCGGACCACCGCCTTCGCCGTCGGTCCCAACCTCGCCATCGCGTCGGTGGCCCACGATCCTGCGGTGCCGGACCGCGAGGAGGCGGTCACCCTGGAGGCCACCGTGACGAACACGGGCACGTCGGCTGTCGAGAGCGTCGATGTCCAACTCCGCATCGACGAGGACACGCGCGTCGGGACGACCACCGTCGAGGACCTCGGTCCCGGCAAGAACCGGACGGTGACCATGACGTGGACCGCCACCGAGGGCACCCACGAGCTGACCGTCACGGCCGATCCCGACGACGAGATCCGGGAGACCAACGAGACCGACAACCTGGCCACCCACGGCATCCCCGTCGGTTCGGCCCCCAACCTGCACGTGCCCCGGATCCTGATGCCGGCCAACGTGACCGCAGGTGAGCAGGTCACGTTCCTGGCCACCGTCGGCAACGACGGGGACGAGGCTGCCGGTCCCTTCGAGGTCCGGTTCGAGATCGACAGCCAGGGCATCCTGGGTGCCCGCAACGTGACGAGCCTCGAGGCAGGGTCGACGACCGACGTGACGAGCGCGACCTGGACAGCCACCCCTGGGCAGCACACCCTCCGGGTCCGCGTGGACACGTGGGGGAACATCACCGAGGCCGATGAGAGCGACAACCTGGCCGCCAAGACCTTCCAGGTCGGCCGAGGTGAGCGCCTCCAGGCCGCGTCCACCGGCCCGGCGCCCAACCTGGTCGTCGCGGGTATCCAAGGACCCGAGAACCTGACCGTCGGCCAGGAAGCCACCTTCGTGGTGACCGTGGCCAACACCGGCGACCGGGCGTCCCCGGGGACCAGCCTGACCGTCGGTATCGACGGGGAGACCTCCCTGGGCGACCTCCAGGTCAGCGGCCTGGAGCCAGGGCAAGAGACGAGGATCAACACCCGGCCGTGGAACGTGACCGCCGGCGACCACACGCTGCGCGCCACGGTCGACCCCGACGACCAGGTCGAGGAAACCCGCGAGGACGATAACACGCGCACGCAGCGGCTCCAGCTTACCGGCCAAGGCGAGATCACCGGCCAGCCGGACCTGGCCGTGAGGAGCCTCGAGATCTCCCCCGACGATCCGACCAACCAGGAGAGCGTGACGGTGACCCTCACCTTGGAGAACCAAGGGCAAGCTTCCGCCGGACCGTTCAGGATCGCCGTCACCTTGGACGACGGGCGGACGGTGATCGACCGGACCGTCGATCAGCTCGAGGCCGGTGGGAGCACGACGCTGACCGCCGAGATCGGTCCGCTGGAGGCCGGCGAGCACACGCTCGCGGCGAGCCTCGGGGGGGCCGAGGACGAGACGACCACGTTCGAGGTGGCCGACGACAGCTTCATGGCCAGCGTGCCCGGGCCCGGCTGGCTGGCCGCCGGTCTGGCCGTGTGCCTGGCCGCCGTGGCCGCCCGTGCCACGCGACGGCCGTAAGGACCAAGGCCAGGTCCCGGCCTGGCCCCTCGATGATCGGCCTGTGCCCGGAGCACGGCGGGTTCGAAGGCAAGACCTGCCCGCGGTGCGGCGAGCCCGGCGACCCGACGTTGGAGGAGCACCGCCGCGTGCGCCTCTCCAAGCTGATCAGCGGCGCGCTCCGGCACTTCCCGGAGGAGCTCGACCTATCGCCCGACGATCGAGGCTGGGTCAGCCTCCCACAGCTGGTCGACGCCGTCCACGCGCGGTACGCCTGGGCGACCGAGGGCGCGGTCCGGGCCGTGGTCGGCGCCGACCCCAAGGGCCGGTTCCAGCT
>CAYXGD010000111.1:0-6742 GCA_964464425.1 uncultured Thermoplasmatales archaeon | reverse complement strand
GGATCATCTACGACCACGAGCGACGGACGTGCTTCTACTTCACCCAGGACGAGGATCGGTTCGATCAGCTCCCCCTCGACGAGGCTCGATCCCGGACCGCGCGGTCCCGGGCCTTCAAGGTCGGCGAGATCTCCTCGAGCCACGATCGGGGCACCTTCGGCGACATGGTCGAGGCGGCCAAGGGTTACATCGAGGACGGTCACATCTTCCAGGTCGTCCTTTCCCGGGCCTTCCAAGCCAGCTTCGATGGTAGCCCCGTGGCGGCCTACGAACGCCTGCTGGAGATCAACCCGAGCCCCTACATGTTCCACCTCAGTTTCGACGATCGGGACGTCTTCGGCGCCTCGCCGGAGATGCTGGTCCGCGTCGAGGATGGTCGCGTCGAGACCGACCCCATCGCCGGCACCCGCCCGCTGGGCGCCACCCCGGCCGAGACCCAGGCCTACGAGGCCGAGCTTCGCGCCGACGACAAGGAGCGAGCCGAGCACGCGATGCTCGTCGATCTGGCCCGCAACGATGTCGGCCGTGTCGCAAGACCCGGATCGGTCGAGGTCGAGACCTTGATGTCTGTGGAGCGTTACAGCCACGTGCAACACCTGGTCTCAAGGGTCGCCGGCGACCTGGCGGCGGGCAACGACGCCGTCGACGCCCTCAACGCCATCTTCCCGGCAGGTACGGTGAGCGGGGCGCCCAAGGTGCGGGCCATGGAGATCATCGCCGAGCTCGAGGCCACCGCTCGAGGCCCGTACGCCGGATGCGTCGGGTACCTCGGTCTCAACGGCAACCTCGACTCAGCGATCACCATCCGTTCCGCTTGGGCGTCCGGTGACCGGATCCAGGTCCAGGCCGGGGCCGGCATCGTGGCCGACTCCCGACCGGATGCCGAGTTCGACGAGACCCAGTCCAAGGGCGAAGCGCTGCTCGACGCGTTGCAGGGCGACGGGGGCTGGCTGGCGTGACCCGGTTGCTCGTCGTCGACAACTACGACTCGTTCACCTACAACCTCGTCCAGTACCTGGGGGAGCTCGGCGCCGACCCCGTCGTCCACCGCAACGACGCCATCGACCTCCAGGACGCCCGCGACCTGGAGCCCGATGGCATCGTGATCAGCCCGGGGCCAGGCTCCCCCGACGACCCCGCCTACTTCGGCGTGTGCGCGGATATCCTCTCCGAGATGAGCCCCGAGGTCCCCACCTTGGGCGTCTGCCTGGGCCTCCAGGGCTTCGCCCACGTCTACGGCGGCCGGGTCATCCACGCACCTCGGCTGATGCACGGCAAGGCTTGCCTGGTCGAGCACGACGGCGAAGGCGTCTTCGCCGGCCTTGACAACCCGTTCGAAGCCGGCCGCTACCACAGCCTGATCGTCGACGAGGACACCCTCCCCGACGAGCTCGAGCCCACCGCCTGGAGCACCGACGGGGAGCTCATGGGCCTCCGGCACGCCGAGCTACCCATCGAGGGCGTCCAGTTCCACCCCGAGAGCATCCTCACGCCCCGGGGCAAAGATATCCTACAGAACTTCCTCCACTTGGTGAACCGATGACCGATGAAGGCCAACCGCTCGGAGAGCTCAAACGCGTCCTGCTCGGCGACCACCTCGAAGAAGCCGGCGCGCGCCGCCTGATGGCCGCCATCATGGACGGCCAGGCCACCGACGCCCAGATCGGTGCCCTGCTCGGCGCCCTGCGGATCCGCAGCCCCACCACCGAGGAGCTGGCGGGCTTCGCCGAAGCCATGCGCAGCGCCAGCCGCGACATCGATGGCATGCCCCATCCCCTGGTCGACACGGCCGGGACCGGCGGGGCGATCGTCAAGAGCTTCAACGTCTCGACCACCGCCGGGTTCGTGATCGCCGCTGCCGGCCTGCCGGTGGCCAAGCACGGGAACCGCAGCGTCACCAGCCCGTCCGGTAGCGCGGACGTGCTCGAGGCGCTGGGCGCGAACATCGAGCAGCGGCCGGAGGGCGTCAAGCGCACCCTCGAGAAGGCCGGTTTCACGTTCCTGTTCGCGCCGTCCTTCCATCCTGCCATGAAGCACGCCATCGGGCCCCGTCGCGAGCTGGGCGTCCCCACCGTCTTCAACATGCTGGGCCCGCTGACCAACCCAGCCAAGCCCAGCCACCAGCTCGTCGGCGTCGGCCGACCCGAGCTTGTCCCCACGATCGCCGAGACCATGCGCCTGGTCGGCATCGAAGGCGCCGTCGTCCACGGCTCCCCCGGCTTCGACGAGGTCAGCATCGCCGGACCCACGACCGTGGCCTACGTCGACGGCGACGAGGTCACCACCGGCCACGTCACGCCCAAGGACCTGGGGGTGGCCTCGGCCGACGTCTCCGAGGTCCGCGGCGTGCCGCCCGAGAACGCGGCCAAGCTCGTCCGCGAGATCCTCGACAAGGGGGAGGGTCCCCGGGCTGAGATGGTCATCGCCAACGCCGGGCTGACCATCTACGCGGCCGGCGCCGCCCAGGACCCTGCCGACGGGGTCGACAAGGCCCGTCAGGCGCTTGAGGACGGGAGCGCGTTGAAGGTGCTCGAGGCCTACGTCCAGGCCAGCAACGAGGCCTAGGCGAGCACCGTGTGGCTCGATCGCCTCGTCGGTGCAGCCCGCAAGCGCGTCGAACAGGGGTACTACGACGCCCGACCCAGCCAGGCCCTGGCACCGATCGGCTCGCTACGCTCCAGCGTGGAGCGCGCCTACCCTGCCCTGGTCGCCGAGATCAAGCCAGGTCGGCCGACCGGCCAGGCCCGTGAGGTGGACGTCGCCGCGATCGCCCGTGCCTACGCTCGGGGTGGCGCCTGCGGCATCAGCGTCCTCACCGACCCCGACCACTTCGGAGGCAGCCTGGTCAACCTGGAGCTCGCCCGCGAGGCCCACCTGCCGTTGCTCATGAAGGACTTCGTCGTCGACGGCGCCCAGGTCGAGGCAGCCGCCGCCTGGGGGGCCTCGGCGGTGCTCGCCATCGCCCGGCTGCACACGGAAGGCTACACCGATACGTCCCTGGCTCGGCTCGTCGACCAGGCCCACGAGCGCGGCGTCGAGGTCCTAGCGGAGGTCGTGACCGACGAAGAGCTCGACCTGGCGCTGGCCTCGGGCGCCGACCTTCTCGGCATCAACGTCCGCGACCTCGACACCCTGGAGATGGACCCCACGCGCCCCCAGCGGCTCCTGGCGGACCGCGAGCTCGACCGGCCCGTGCTCCACCTCTCGGGGATCGAGACCGCCGGGGACGTGAGCCAGGCCCTGCGCGCCGGTGCCGATGGGGTGCTGGTGGGCACAAGCCTCATGGCTTCCGAGGACCCAGCCCACGCCACACGCTCCCTGCTGGAGGTTGGATGATGACGCACATCAAGTACTGCGGGCTCAGCCACGAGGACGAGATCGAGCTCGCCGCGGATCTTGGCGTCAGCTTCGTGGGGTTCGTCGTGCTCGCCCCCATGAGCCACCGGAACCTCGACCTGGACCAGGCCGCCGAGCTCGTCCGCGCGACCCCGCCCGAGGTCGAGACCGTTCTCGTCACACCGGAGACCGACCGAGAGGCGCTCGACGAGGCCCTGGGAACCGTCGACCCCGAGATCGCCCAGCTCACCGGCCACCTCGAGGACGGCCAGACCCGAGCGCTCGCCCGGAAGCACGGCCTGCGGACCTGGCGGGCCTACAGCCCCTCCGGCCACCGGGGCACGGACCAGGACAGGCTGCGCGAGCTCTCGCACGTCTGCGAGGCCATCGTCCTCGACGCCGTCGATCCCAGCGGGTACGGTGGCCACGGCGACCCCCTGGAGTGGGATCATGCCCGCCGCCTGGTCGAGGCGCTGGCAGGGTTCCCCACGGTCCTGGCCGGAGGCTTGGACCCCGGCAACGTTGGGCAAGCCATCGACTGGGTGCGGCCCTGGTGCGTGGACGTCTCCAGCGGGATCGAGGTCGACGGCCGCAAGGATCCTGGCCGGATGCGCGAGTTCGTCGCGGCCATCGAAGAGATCGGAGGGAAACGATGACCGATCACAAGCTCCTCGACGAACCGATCGACGGCCTGTTCGACGGGTTCGGGGGACGGTACGTCCCCGAGGTCCTCTGGACCGCGCTCGACGAGCTGGCCCAAGCCCACGACGAGGCCCGCGAGGACGACACGTTCCTCGAGGAGCTGAGATGGTACAACGAGGCCTACGGGGGCCGCCCCACGCCGCTGACCGAGTGCCGCCGGTTGACCGAGGACCTCGGCGGCGCCAAGGTCCACCTCAAACGAGAGGACCTCGTCCACGGCGGGGCCCACAAGTTCAACAACGTCATGGGTCAAGCCTTGCTGGCCAAGCGGATGGGCAAGCAGCGCATGATCGCCGAGACCGGCGCTGGCCAGCACGGCGTGGCCACCGCCATGGCTGGTGCGGTCATGGGGCTCGACGTCGAGATCTACATGGGCGAGAAGGACATCGAACGCCAGCAGCTCAACGTCTTCCGCATGGAGCTGATGGGGGCCGAGGTCATCCCGGTCGCCAGCGGTGCCAAGACCCTCAAGGACGCGGTCAACGAGGCCCTCCGGGACTGGGTCGCCAGCGTCGAGGAGACCCACTACTGCCTGGGCAGCGTCGTCGGGCCCGATCCCTTCCCCCGCATCGTCCGGGACCTCCAGGCCATCATCGGCCGCGAGCTGCGCGAGCAGTCGCTGGCCGAGGAAGGCCGCGTGCCCGACGTCGCGGTGGCCTGCGTCGGCGGCGGCTCCAACGCCATGGGCACCTTCTACCCCCTCCGGCACGATGACACCCGGCTGATCGGCGTGGAAGCCGCCGGGGAGGGCCTGGAGACCGGCCTGCACGCCGCCAGCCTCGTGGCCGGGTCCAAGGGCATCCTCCACGGCGCCATGAGCTACCTGCTCCAGGACGAGGACGGCCAGATCACCGAGCCGCACAGCATCAGCGCCGGTCTCGATTACCCCGGGGTCGGGCCTGAGCACGCCTACTACAAGGATCAAGATCGGGCCGAGTACGTCGCCGTCACCGACGCCCAAGCGTTGGACGCCACCCGGCAGCTCGCCCAGCTGGAAGGCATCATCCCGGCGCTCGAGAGCGCCCACGCGGTCGCCCACGCCATCGAGATCGCACCGACCATGGACGAGGATGATCTCCTCGTCGTCACCCTGTCCGGCCGAGGCGACAAGGACATGCACACTCTCGTCGACGCCTTCGGAGGTCGCCTCTCGTGAGCCGTCTCGCCGGCGCCTTCGAGACGCCCGCGCTGATCGGCTACCTGGTCGGCTGCCACCCTGACAGGGCCACCTTCCTCGACCACGCCTCGGCCTTGATCGACGGCGGCTGCAAGGTGCTCGAGGTCGGCATCCCCTTCAGCGATCCGGTGGCCGATGGTCCCACCATCCAGACCGCCGTCAAGCAGGCCCTCGACGCCGGCGTTCGACCCACCGACGTGCTCGAGGCCTGCGGTGAGCTGCGCCAACGCCACCCGGACACGGCGATCATCGTGATGACGTACGCCAACATCGCCCACGCCATGGGGTGGGAGACGTTCGCCGATCGGCTCCGGCAGGCCGGGCTGGACGGGGCCATCCTGGCCGACATGCCACCGGACGTCAGCGACGAGATCCACGCCGCCTTCGGGGACGACCTCGACCAGGTCTTCCTCGCCTCCCCCTCCAGCACGGACGCGCGCCTGGATCACCTGATCGCCAGCACGCGCGGCTTCCTCTACCTCGTCGGCCTCTTCGGGGTCACCGGCGCCCGCGACGCGCTGGACCCCCGGACCGTCGACCTCGTCCACCGCGTCGCACCGAGGGCTCGCAAGGCCGACGTGCCCGTCGCCGTCGGGTTCGGGATCAGCCAGGGGGACCACGCGCGCCAGCTCGTCGCCGCCGGTGCCGACGGGGTCGTCGTGGGGTCGGCCTTCGTCAGCCGTGTCACCGACGGCGCCTCACCGGAGGAGACCGGGGCCTTGGCCGCCGAGCTGGCCCAGGGCGTGGCCGACGGGGCCCGGCAGCGGTGACCGACCCAAAGGGAAACGCTTTCATGCCCACCGGAGGCTGCCCGGTTGGGATGGGACATGCCGTTCGGCGTCAGCAAAGACTTCCTCGACCTCGCTAAACACGGCCAGCGCCGCGGCCTGACCTCGTTGGCCGCGATCCTCGGCCTCAGCCTGCTCGGTGGCTTGGTCGCCGAGCTGCTCGATCCGGGTCGCCTGGGCGAGTTCGTCCTCCTCTACGGCGCCTCGATCGTCGCCGGCCTGCTCGTTGGCGGGCTGCTCGGATGGCTCGAGGTCCGGTCGTGGGCCACCAGCCTCAAGGACGGCTGGCAAACCTGGATGCAGTCGGCTCAAGGCGCCGGCTCCATGGGCGAGGCCGCCGACCGTGCCGGGGCCATGCACTTGGCCTTCGAACGCGTGGCCGCTGGCCTGCTCGTCGTGCTCAACGGGGCGGCCCTGGTCGCCTCGTGGTTCCAGCTCCCGCCGTTCAGCCTGGCCGACTGGCATGGAGCGCTGACCATCTTGACCGTGGCCGCCACGGGCCTGGTCCTCGGCAGCGTGCTCGTGATCCGCCTCACCGAGGCCTGGTGGTGCCGGCAGGTCGAGCACCAGACCTTGGACCTGGTTCAGGACGGCCGTCTGGGCGTCTGGGGCGTCCGGTGAAAGGTCCCTCTGGGTCGAGGCCATTAGGGAAAGGTTTAGACTCGATGGAGCCCTCACAGGGTCTGCTGGAGGTTCCATCTGTGCCCGAACCCTGCCCGAAATGCGAGGAGCGCGCCGT
>CAYXGD010000110.1:0-6817 GCA_964464425.1 uncultured Thermoplasmatales archaeon | reverse complement strand
CCGACCGAGCCGTCGGTCATGCCCGGCACGAACACGGGCACGTCGGCCTCGTAGCAAGCCGCTAAGAGCGAGCCTTGGCCGTCCTGGCGGTCGGCCAACGCCTGGCCGATCACCCGGCAGAGCTCGACGCCACTGACGCGAGCGTCCTCCCATCCCTGGGCCTGGAGGATGGGCCGGATGACCCCCTCGATCAGAGGCCCGTAGCTCTCCTCGGGGACGAGGACGCTGCCCAAGCGATGGAACCCCTGTTCGGCGACCACCTCGTCGTCGAGCTCGAAGGCCCCCTGGCGGTAGGTGGCGACCGTCCGGGCGATGTCGTGGTCGAGGGTCCCGCAGGTGGTCAAGATCGCGTCGACGTGGCCTTCCTGGACGAGGTCCGTGATCAGCCCCCGCATGCCCGTGGCGATAGGTGCTGCAGGGAAGGAGAGCAGGAGCTGCGTGTCGGGTTCGAGCATGCGCCGGACGATGCGTGCGGCGATCGCGACCTTGCTAGCCACGAACCCGCCGCTGTCCCCCCAGGCATCGACCAAGGGCGCGGCGGCCTTGGCCTCGGCCAGCCGGACATCCCGGACCGGGGGCGGCCCCTCGTCGGTCACCGCCTAGGCCTCCCGGGCCTGGAGCAGGGTCTCGAACCCCTCGAGCGCTGCCTCGAGGGTCTCCTGGCTGGCTGCGTAGCTCAGGCGGACGTGGCCTTCGCCGCCGGCCCCAAACGCCTCCCCAGGGGTTGCAGCGATCCCGACCTGATCGAGGAGCTGGTCGGCCAGCTCGTGGCCGCTCTCGAAGCCCGGGAGCGTCGGGAAGAGGTAGAACGCGCCCCGGGGCTCGGGGAACGAGGCCCCCAGCCCGGTCAGGCCGTCGACCATCAGGCGTCGGCGGGAGGCGAAGGCCTGGCGCATCTCCTCGACCGGTGTCTGGTCCCCGACAAGCGCCTGGACCGCGCCGTACTGGGCGAACAGGGTCGGATGGGTGACCGAATGTTGCTGGACCTTCGTGGCGTTCTCGATGAGCGCTTCGGGCCCGATCAACCATCCGATGCGCCATCCCGTCATCGCGTAGCTCTTCGAGACCCCATCGACGATCGCGACCCCTTCCAAGCTACCCTGGAGCGCGGCCGGGCTCGGCGCCTCGACGCCGTCGTACGTCAGCTCGGAGTAGATCTCGTCGGAGAGAAGCCAACAACCGGTCTCCTGGGCCAGGTCCAGGGCGCCCCGGACGTCCTCCGGGGGAAGCACGGCACCCGTGGGGTTGCTCGGCGAGTTGATCACGATCGCCCGAGTGTCCTGGCTGGCGGCTTCGGCCATGGCATCCAGGTCCAACCGGCCGTCGGGCTGGGTGGGGACCTCGATGGGATGGGCCCCGCACATCAGCACCTGAGGTGCATACGAGACCCAAGCTGGGGTCGGGATGATGACCTCGTCGCCGGGGTCCAGGACGGTCAGGAAGAAGGTCAGGAGCGCGTGCTTGGCCGGGGTCACCAGGACGTTACCCACCGCGACGGGGGTGTCGCGATCCTTGGTGTGCCGGTCGGCTACGGCCTCGCGGAGCTCGGGGATCCCGAGGCTCGGCCCGTAGCCCGTCTTACCGTCGTTGAGCGCCTTCTCGGCAGCGGCGACGATATGGTGAGGGGTGGGGAAATCAGGCTGGCCGACCGAGAGATCGAGGATGCGCTTGCCCTCTCGACGCATCTGCTTGACCTTGTCGGCCAAGGCGACCGTCCCCGAGGCAGGGACCGAGGCGATCCGGTCTGAGAACACGCCGGGACAAGCAGGCTGGCCGGCTTCAAGGTTTCCGGCGCATCGGCTCGACGGCTCACCGGTCACTGGGCCTCCAGGTCCCGTCCGACCAGCCATCCAGCGCCCTCGAGGATACCTGAATAGATGTGGATAGGTAAGGATTCCAGAACCCGGATCGAAACCCTTCTTCATCGTTCTTCTTGGAGGTATATCTGGAGACTCATCTTCTATGACAACCCAAGGACCTATCGGAGGTCAAAGGAGCTCATCAGCAGAGGTCTCCCCCCGGCGAGGGTGGACGCTCCACCCTCCACCCTCGACCTCGGGGACGTCCAACGTCATCAAGCTGCTGGACCCACTGCTCGGCCCACAACCATGCTGGGAGAGCGTGCCGAGGGATCCGGTTGACCAGACCGGTGGCCGCCAAGACGCCGTAGCCTGAGACGACGGTCCACGTCCGCATCTGCTCAGGAGCCCTTCCCTGGAACCGCGGTCATCCGGGGAACCTTCAACCGTTCACGATCTGTAACGTTCGGATCTAAAGTCGAACATCGTGATGGTGATCTCTATCCAACTTCTCTTTGACTAAGGTCTTGCATTGTTGGCTTAGCTGAAGATCCCTGTGTCCTATCGCGACAGTCATCGCGTCACCGTCGCGAGCGTATGGCGGGGCCACGGGTGACCGAACCGAAACCCTTTCGCCTCTTGCACGGCACTGGCTGGTGTGACCGTCCGCGAGGACCGTGAGGTCCGGGCGCCGCCTGCCAAGGCCTTGGCGGCCCTTGCCACCGCAGGGGAGAACCTGGGGTTCACGGTCCGCGACGTCCGGGTACGGCCGGGGCTTCTCCTCATGACGACCCGTCCCTCCCTGAAGGGCGCCGCCTTCGGGTTCATCATCACCGCCCGGGCGCGCCGGTTCAACGAGGGCACGCGCCTCGGCGTGGATGCCACCCCCGTGCTTGGAGCCTGGGCCCGGAAGAGCGCCGACAAAGCGTTGGATGACCTGATCCACGAGTTCCAGGCGGTCATGGGTGCACCCAAGGCCCGGATCCGCCGCCCGGATCGCAAGGCCAAAGGCCTGCTACCCTTCGGGCGAGCACCGATCGCGCTCGGCTTGATGTGGGGCGCCAGCGCGCTGGTGTTCTACGGGCTCGTGGCCGGCGGCTGGTGGTGGATCCCGGGAGGGCTGGGGGGCCTGGGTGGTGCCATGGTGCTCAAGCCCCAGCCGGAGCCCTGGTGGAGCCAGACGGTGACGCTCTTGGCCTTCCTGTCGCTGCCGTTCGGCCTGTTGGGGTTGATCGCACGGAAGCTGGCCAGGACCAACCGCCTCTGGCGAGATACGGTCGAACCGTTCGACCGGTAAGGTCGGTAAGGTACAACCCTTCGGCCATGACGGTCCAACCATCCGGTTCGTCAGAGAACCACAGCTAAGGAGGCGGCGTGCGTTGGGAGCGTGATGACCGTGGACCGGGTCGCGTTCCTGGCTGCCGGCTGGTCGTTGGCCACCGCCCAGGCCCATGGGACCTCGATCGCGCTGGAGACGCAGGACGGCACCATCCTGGTCGACGTGGGCGGCGAGGCGACCAAGGGCCTCGTAGCCACCTCCGGGCTCGCCAGCCTGCAACGGATCTACCTGACCCACGAGCATCCAGACCACCTCTGGGCGCTGCCAGGCCTGCTCCACTGCCTCCGGTTCGCCGACGAGCGCGGACCGCTGGCGATCCACGGACCCGCTCCCGCCCTCGAGCGAGCGCGAGCCGCGATCGAGGCGTTAGGGGTGACCACGCCCTTCGAGCTCCAGTGGTCGCCGATCGCCCTCGCACCTGGTAGCGACGACCTCGCGAGCTGGACGCCCGCCGACCATCCCGTCCCCACCCTCTCCTACCGTTTCGACGACGTCGTGGTCTGCGGCGACACAGCCCCCACCCACAGCACCGTGGAGCTGGCCCAGGGTGCCTCGCTGCTCGCCCACGAGGCCTCCCACACCAGCGAGGAGCTCACACATTCCAACGGTCACTCGACCCCTGCAGACGCTGGCCGGATCGCCCACGAGGCGGGCGTCGGCACCCTTGCGTTGATCCACATCCACCCCAGCCTGGATCGGAAGAGCGCCGTGGATGCCACAGGGTTCGACCCCACCCTCGCCCCCGTCGACGGTCAGGTCCTGGCGCGAACAGGCGGCGGCTGGGGCCCGTCCGGCTAACGCAACACAACAACATGGTTGCAGCTTGACACCCTTGCCAACCGAACGAACCTCGCCTACAGGCCGGGGACCCTCTGACAACCCAGGCCGCCGATGATGGAAATCGTACAATCGATGCACCACTCGTTCGACCTGAGGACGCACGAGACGAGCGCCACTGCGTGTACGCACCTACCTTAACACGGCGCCCGACCCACTCGATCAGCCTGTAGGAAGGTCCCGTCGTGCGAGCGACAAGGCTGTTGCTTGAACCCCTAACAGGGTCAAGCTGGACCCGGACAGATCCGGACGAGGGTCGAGAACGGCCTGAGATGCCCACCCACACCTAGACGTGAACGATATCCCGATCTCGGCCTTCTTTTTATAGGGCCGCATTGTGTACGGGTCGACCTTGACAGATAGACCGTGGCGCTAGCTTCTCGTTGGGCGAGCGCGTCGATGTACAAGATCGTACGCTCATTGTTGGCCTTCTTCGGGCCGCGACCCCAGGGGTGCGAGGCCCCAAGACTAGCTAAGTCGATGATGGACCCTATAACGCCCGTTCTTCATCGATAGAGCCGGTGGACGGCGGGAAGCGGGTTGTGCACTCCCGTCGATGTACGATCTTGGCCATCGAAGGCACCTCCGATGCCGCTTGACGGCCGCCAGGCGATCAGGCGCGGCCGAGCCCGCCGCGGTCCGAGCCAGCCGCTTGACCGATCGCGGCGGCCCGCCAGAGCGTGTCCGGCGACCGCGTGTGACCATCAAGGGGGTGACGTTGCAACGTTCCCGCCGACAAGGGAGGGCCGTATCCTCGGGCGCGGCCGTCGGCGTCCCGCGTGCGGATGTTAAGGCTACCACGCGTCCCCCTTGTCAGCGGTAAGCGTTGGGCTAGTTGGGGCTGAGGTCAGTACGCGGTGATGTCCGCCTTCATGAACTCGCGGAGGAGGCAGGTGGCATACGAGCCCTTGGGGAGGAAGAAGGAGAGAGTCACGTGCTCGCCGGCCTCGTCCTCGCCCGCTTGAACCTCGAGCCGGTCGATCGGGCACCAGAGCGCCCGCCGGGTCCCGCCGGACGAGAGATGGGGGACGCTGTAGACGCGCAGGTCGTCGGCCTCAAGGTCCTCCTGCTCCATCGCCTGGCGTTCGAGCTCGCCCGGGTGGCCGTCGGCCAGCGGTGCGTCGTACCCGGGCAGGGGGCCCGTGGTGAAGCCTTGGCCGCGACGGGTGGCGGTCAGGCACCGCTCGGCGTTGAGGTCGGTCACCGGGACGAGGTCGTCGGCCTGAGGCATGCCGCTCTCGTCGGCCGGATGCAGGAGGTCGCCGACCATGGCCTCCCGGGGATGACCCTCGGAGGCTCGCTGGGTCAGCACCCGGTTGAACAGGAGGCTCTGGTAGGCGGAGATGAAGAGACGTTGCAGGTTGCGAGGAAGGCGCTCGAGGGCGCCGACCCCGTCGTCGGGATGATCGACGAGATGGTCGAGCATCATGCGTTCGTAGTCGAGCCGGCGGGGGAGGAGCTCGAGCGCCTCCTCGGCGTCGCGATCCCGCCAGATGCGTTCCCGCGGCTTGGCGAGCTCGGGTGGGTCCATCCGGTGGGGAGCGGCCACGTAGGTCCAGACGGCCTCCAGGGGTCCCTGCTTGACCAAGGCCTTGCCGACCAGGTGGGTGATGGGTCGCACCGAGCCGAAGCGTTGGGGTCCGAAGAGGTTGGGGAAGCCGCCGGCGTCGAGGATCGTGTCCGCGATCGCCTCGGCCCGGCCGCGGGCGGTGGCCAGGTCGGTCGCGAGGTCGCGGATGGTGATCGTGAAGGCGTTGCCGGTGTGGTCCCCGAGCTTCGGGGCCCGATCGACCCGGCGGGTCTCGAGGATCTCCACGTCGCCGAGCTCCAGGGCCTGGACACGTGCTTCGGGCGCCGGGATCGAGATGGTCTGGGTGGTCACCGCGCGCTTGTCCTTGGTGCCCGAGAAGAAGATCCTGCGCTCGGAGACACCGAGCTCCCGGGCCAGGTGGCGCATGAGCCGGTTGGTCTCCCAGTTGCGGGCCCGGACAGTGGCCAGAGTGTACTTGCCACGGCCTTGGGCTTCGACGATGCGGCCCGGGTCCTCTTGGACGACGAAATCCTCCGGAGTGGCCCGGAGCTTGCCTCCGATCCCGGGCACGTCGGTGGCGTAGAAGCCCAAGCCGAGCTCAGCCTCGATGTCGGGGACGTCGGTGCTGATGGGCAGCTCCATCGGGGTGGTCTACCCGATGGCGTCCAGGAAGGCGTCCTCGAGCTCGTCGATCGCCTTCCGGGAGGATGCCGCGGCGCGCTTCAGGCTCGTCTCAGGCTTGCCGCTGGCGGTCCGGACGACCAGGCGCGGATGGCCTAGCTGGGGGTGGTCGGTGAGCACCGTGGCGGTGGTCACGTTGTCGTCGGCGAGGAGGTGCTCCTTGAGGAGGTAGAGGACGGTCTTCCGTTCGTCGACGAACTCGACGTCGAGCTTGTCGTCCTCGTGGCTGCGGACCTTGATGTCCATGATGATCACCTAGTCAGTTGCCTCGTCGTCCGCGGCTGCCGGGCTTGTGGACGGGCGTGGCGGGGAAGTTGATGTCAGCCTCTCGATGCTCGCTCTTCCGCCGCTCGACGCGCGCTTGCACGTCCTCCGGCGGGGCCAGGCGCCCTTCACCGTAGTCGACGGCGAGCTTGGCGCGGGCCTTCCAGTCGCAGGACGGGCAGATCAAGCCATGGCCCTTGGCCTCCATCTCGGTGCGGCACTGCGGGCACCGGGCCAGGAGGACGCCGAGATCGGCGGCCTTGGTCGAGAGCTGGACGGCGGGCTCGACCTCGATGACCGAGGCGCGGATGAGGTCGCCCAGGCGGTAGGCGTCCTCGATCTGGTCGATGTAGTCCGGCGAGATCT
>CAYXGD010000109.1:0-6834 GCA_964464425.1 uncultured Thermoplasmatales archaeon | reverse complement strand
GCCGATGATGTGAAGGCCGTCAGGCCTGAGCAGCATCGCGGCAGAGCCCGGATCTTTGATCCGGGCGGATGCCGCCGATGATGTAGAGGGGGCTCAAGCCACCCTACATGCCGACGCCCATGCCGCGAGCCCGAACCGGCACCGTCGTTCGGTTCGGGCGGAGTCCGAGGCCGGTCACCGCTGTGTCGCCGGTCTCGGAAGGCATGGGCGGCGGCATGCCGCCGATGATGTGAAGGCCGTCAGGCCTGAGCAGCATCGCGGCAGAGCCCGGATCTGTGATCCGGGTGGATGCCGCCGATGATGTAGACGGGGTCCAAGCGACCCCGCCTACCCCCCATCTCCCGCCACGGCCGTACGCCGTGGCATCCCGGCGGCCCCGCTCGGGGCCGCTTCCTCTTCTTCCCTTCTCCCCAGGCACCCTCTACGCGAAGCGTTCGAGGGTCGTCTGCGCCAACGCGTCGAACACCTTGCGGTCCAAGGTCGAGGTGGCCAGGCCGTCGAGCTCGTCCAACGGTGCCCAGGTCCAGTCGTCCCCCACCGGTGCCAGGGTCTCGATGCGACCTCGGAGGACCCGGACCCGCCAATGCTTGTGGGTGAACGTGTGGTCGATCACGGCCACCGTCTCTGCGCCGAGGGCCACGTCCGCACCGCCGAGGGACCTCGCGGCCGTGGCCTGGAGGCTCTCACCTGGCTCCCGTTCGGCCATGGGCAGACCCCACAAACCCCCGAGGAGGCCATCCGAGGGCCGACGGCGGAGGAGCAACCCCTCATCCGCCTCGGCCAGGACCGCGACCACGACCTTGGTCGGCTGGTCCGGCCGATCACCGGTCAGCGGGACCTCGTGGACCCGCTCCTGGGCCAGCGCCGTGCACTGGGCATCCAACGGGCAGGCGATGCAATCCGGCTGGCTGGGCGTGCAGATCCTGGCGCCGAGCTCCATCAGGGCCTCGGCGGTCTCCCCGGGGCGTGGCCCGTCGACGAGCGCTCGCAGGTCCGCTCGAACCCGCCGCTTGGTCGCCGCCTTGGTCGGATCGACCCCCTGGCCCTCGAGACGCGCCCAGACGCGGGCCACGTTGCCGTCCACCGGCACGTGGGCCTGATCGAAGGCGAAGGCCGCCACGGCTGCGGCCGTGTACGGTCCCACACCGGGCAGCGCCTGCAGCTCGTCGATGCCTCGAGGCACTTGCCCGTCGCGGGTCCGGGTGAGCTCCTGGGCGGCCTTGTGGAGCCGACGGGCCCTGTTGTAGTAGCCCAAGCCCTGCCAGGCGTGGAGCACCTCGTCCTCTGTGGCCTCGGCCAACGCCCCGGGGGTCGGCCAGCGGTCCATCCAAGCCTCGAAGTACGGGACCACCGTCTCGACCTGGGTCTGCTGGAGCATGACCTCGCTGACCAGCACCGCGTAGGGGTCGCTCCGGTAGGGCTCGCGACGCCACGGGAGCTCGCGCTTGTGCTCGTCGAACCACGCCAGCAGCTCGCGCCGGACCTGGGCGAGCGCCTCGTCCTCCTCGGGCAGGCCCACGGGGCCCCATCGGGCTCGGGCCCAAGGACCTTGGCCTTCGGCTAGCGGACCTCGAGGTCGATGCCGCGGCGGGCCAGCCCGTCGGCCACGTCGATGCCGACGGCCTGGAGGAGCTCCAGGGCCTCTCGGGAGGACCAGAGCTCGCCCGCCGAGACGTCCTCGAGCCTGGCCGGGAGGGTCTCCTCGAGCCGACCCGGGACGACCTGCCCATCGATGTCGGCAGGCTGCCGTCGACCGGCAGCACCGAAGACCTGGCCGAGGGCCTTCCGCTCCTCCTCGGCGATCCGGCGAGCCTCACGGAGCCCTCTGTCCAGGAGGAGGTCGGCCCAGGCCTGGCACCCCTCCTCGATGCCGGGGGCAGCCTGGAGCTTGCCAAGCATGCGCGGGTCGGCGGCCGTCACGATCAGGGCGGGGTCGAGATGGTCGCGGAGGGCATCGCCCAGGGTCGTGGCGCAGCCGCGGGTGCCGGTGTAGAGGATGGCGCGCACGACCCACCAGCCGCCCCTTGGGGGAAAAGCGCTACCCCGGCGCCTCACCGATGGGCCAGGAGCTCATCGATCATGTTCCGGTAGGTGAACCGGCCCTGCGCGAACCGGCCCTGGTCCCCGAACATCTCCGAGGCGATCTCGTCGGGGCCCATGCCGTCGTCGTGGTGCTGCCAGGCTCGGTCGCGTAGCTCCTGGAAGTGGTCGATCGTCTTGGTCAACGTCTTGGCGGGGTCCTGGACGGCCGCACCGTGGGCAGGGAACATCTGCTCCGGGGAGATGTCGCAGATGGCCTGGTAGGAGGCCAACAGCTGATCGAGGTCCTCGCTGGGTGCCAGGGCGACCCGGGGTCCGATGTAGACGTCCCCGGTGAAGACCCACCCCTCCTCGGGCAGGTGGATGGCCACGTGGTCCTCGGAGTGGCCCGGGGTCTCCAGGATCTCGACCTCCCGACCATCCAGGCTCATCGAGGCCTCGAGGCAGTCGGCATCGACCCGGTCAGGGGCCCCCCAGAGCTCCCGGGTCCGCTGGCTGATCTCGGGCGGGTTCCACAGGGGGTAGAGCCCGTCCTCGTGGGCCCAGACCGTGGCACCCTGGTCGTGGAGGGCGGCGGCCGCACCGACGTGGTCCGGATGGTGGTGGGTGATCAGGACGTCGTCGATCCGACCGGCAAGATGGTCGACCAGCGGCTCGACCTGGTTCGGTGGACCCGCATCGACCAGCACGCGGCCGACCCGGTAGCAGTGCACCGTGACCGAGATGCCATGGATCCGTTTGCCCGTGGTGATCCGCTCGGGACCGTGGCGGTCGGTGACGCGGAAGACGTCGTCCACGGCTGGCCTATCGGGATGCTGGCTAAGAGGCTTGCCCTGGCGCCGCGCGTCACGTCTCCCAGGCCAGGAGCTGCTCGATGAGGTGCCGTTTCCGGAAGTCGCCCTGGGTGAAGTACCGCATGAACCCCTCCCAACCCAACAGCTCGTGCTGGATCCGACGGGGGGACAGGCCTTGGCCGGCCAGGGCGTGGGCGCGCTCGTGCAGGCTCTCGAAGTGCTCGATGGCCTCGGCAAGGGCGTCGTCCGGCGTCTCGACGGCGGGACCGTGGCCGGGGAAGAGCATCTCAGCGTCGAGGTCCCGCATCCGTTCGAGGGAGGCCACGTAGTCGACCAGCTCTTCCTTGGCTCTGAGCTCCTGGCGAGGACCGAGGTGGGCGTCGCCGGAGAACAGCCAGCCGCGGTCGACCTCGAACAGGGCGACATGCTCGGGGGAGTGCCCCGGGGTCTCGACCACCTCGAAGGTGCCATCCGCCGTGGTCACCTTGCCGCCCAGCGGGTCGGCTGACACCGGGTCGGGCCGCCCCCAGACGTGGATGCGGTAGCGGGGCATCGCCAGGCCGTCGGCCAGCCACGGGAGCGTGGGCCGCGGCGCTCGGACCTGGGCGCCTTGATCGGCCAGGGGACCTGCCAAGCCGACGTGGTCCTCGTGGTGGTGGGTGAGCAGGACGGTCTCGATGGTTCGATCCTGCCAGTGGGCCAGCAGCTGGTCGGCCATGCGCGGGGAGCCGGCATCGATGAGCGTCTGCCCGACCCGGTAGCAGTGGACGGTGATCGGCCACCGGCCCAACACGCGCTTGCCCGTGGTCACGCGCTCGGGCCCGTGCCGGTCGGTGGTGCGAAGGATGCCCACGGCCGAGCACGCGGGCGCTGCCTCTTCAGGGTTTCACCGGCCGAGGCCCTTTTGAGCCGGGGACGCGTTGGGCCTCCCATGCCCGACGAGGTCGTCTTCGAGCAGCTCAAGGTCGGCCCGATGGAGAACTTCGCCTACGTGTTCGGCGACAGGAGCGTCGGTGAGGCCGCCATCGTCGACCCGGGCTTCCAGCCCGACACGCTCCTGGAGGCCGCCAAGCGCCATGGCCTGACGGTCACCCACGTCGTGCTGACCCACTCCCACAACGACCACGTCGCGGCGCTGGACGAGATCGTCGAGCGCACCGGGGCCCGCATCGTGGCCCACCCTCAGGCCAACGCCGACACCGCCCTCCCGGTCGACGACGGCCAGGAGCTCACCGTGGCCGGTGTGACGGTCGAGGCCGTCTACACCCCCGGCCACTGCCCGGACCACGTGGCCTACGTCGTCGCCGGCCGCTACCTGCTGAGCGGAGACGCGCTGTTCATCGGGGACTGCGGCCGGACCGACCTTCCCGGCTCGGATGTCGAGGCCATGCACACGACCCTGATGGAGACCTTCCCGTCCCTTGCCCCTGACCTGGAGGTCTACCCGGGTCACGACTACGGGCCCGAGCCTCACCGGTCCTTGGCCACCGAGCTGGAGGAGAACTTCACCCTCGAGAGACGAGATCTCGAGAGCTTCCGACGGTTCATGGCCGAGCCGTGACCGGGGTCAGAACGGCCCCTCGACCTCGGGGTCCGTACCGTGGTCACGGACGAACTCGTAACGCAGCGGGACCTGGAGCCGCGGCCCCGAGGCGTACCCGCACCGCTGGCACTGGGTCCCGACCACGGCCTCATCCCCGTCCAACGTCCGGTTCTTGGAGGCCGTCAGCTCGCCCCCGCACACAGGGCAGCTCTCGGGCGGCGGTCTCGAGGTCCGCCCGGTGGTCGTCCGGACCGTGGCCAGCCCGTGATCGATGACGAGGCGACGGACACGGGCCTCCCCGACCCGGTACCTCGGGTCCTCCTCCTGCAGCCGCTCCTGGACGAGCGCCCCGAGGCGATGCTGGGTCTCGATGACCGGCTGCTGATCGAGGACCATTTCAGCGGCCTCGAGGACCGCCTGGTCATCGGGCACGCGGTAGGCCACATCCCAGGATGGACGATGTGACCTTAAGCCCCGCCCATCTGGCGCGACCGGGCGGCCCTGGCCGGCGCCTTTTTGGCCGGCGGCTCGCTACGGCGCCCCGTGCCGTCGTTCATCGTCCACCTGCTGGTGCCGATCCTGCTCCTCCTGGCCCTGCGCCTGGCACCACCGAAGGCGGCCCTGCTCATGCTGCCGTTCACGTTCTTCCCGGACCTCGACTTCTGGGTCGGGGTGCATCGGGCGACGACGAGCAACATCTTCATCCTCCTGCCGGGGCTGCTGCTGTGGTACTGGTGGCGCCAGCAGGGGGATGACCGGGCCATCTACCCGGCCGTGGCGACGTTCTACCTGGCCAGCCACCTGCTCATGGACATCTTCGCCGGGGGCGTGGTCCTGTTCTGGCCGGTCTGGGACCGCAACTTCTTCTGGCTCATCCAGATCGTGGTCAACACGCAGACGGGGGAACCGGACATCCGCTCGGATCCCGGGACCTCCCAGGGAGCCCCGCAGGTGGCCGAGTTCTTCCAGTGGGTCAGCCCCTTCGAAGCCGCGATGCTGGCCTTGACGGTGGTCGCGGTGGCCGGTACGTTGGCCTACCGGTGGTGGCAACAGCGGCCGCCCAAGGGGCCGGCCGAGCGGTGAACCTCACAGCGTGGTGGTCAACGCCTCGGGCTCGGGCAGGCCATCCTCGAACACCTCGTAGTACTGCTCGAGGAAGTGGTGCAGGGGACGCCCCTGATCCCAGCGGAGGACGAACGTGTCCGACCCCGTCGTCGGCAGGTCGGGGGTGTAGCGGGCAAGCAGCTTGCCGCGCCCTTCGAGGTTGTCGTTCGGCAGCGTGAACATGCACCAGGGGTCCTTCTTGCGGTGGCCTTTGAGCCGGAACGCGTACATGGCCAGGATGCCGGCCCGCTCGGCCACACGGCCCAGCTCCTCGGCCTGTTCCTGGAGCTTACCTGAGGACTCGGAGAAGTGGATCGTGTCACGGCCGGCGGCTTTAACTTCGAGCACGAAGGAGAACCCGCTGCGGAGGACGACCAGGTCGCCGGTGCCCAGCGAGCCTGCGGCGCGGACGACCATGAACGGTGCCTTCAGCGGTGCGCTGTAGGACCGGATGATGTCTGCCCCGCCGGTCCTGGTCATCTTGTCGATCGTGTCGCGGTCCCCGGTGAGCACACCGCGGAGCTCGCGTTCGTACGCGTGGCCCATCCCGTTCCACCTGAAGCATCGGCGCGCGCATATACTAACCGGTTCAGGTCCGTCGGTCGATGCACGCCGGTGCCCACCGGCGCGGGCTATGGCGTGGGCATGGGGCCCAGGGACGCCTCGATGCGAATCGACAAAGGTTTTTACGGGGGACCACTTCGATTGGAACGGGTGCACTGACTCGCTGCGAGTCTCAACTCAATAGGAGGGATGACATGGCCATCGGTCAGAAACTACGATCCAGCGGGCAAGGTGGAGGAATCTTGTCCTGGGTCAAGAACATCTTCGGGAAGAAGCAGGGCAAGATCGGTATCTACGGCCCACCGAACGCAGGCAAGACGACCCTTGCCAACCGGCTCGTGCGCGATTGGGCCGGCGACGTCATGGGGGCGGCCAGCGAGGTCCCCCACGAGACGCGCCGGGCCCGCCGCAAGGGCAACATCCAGATGGTCCACGACGGCGCCTCGCTGACGTTGGACATCGTGGACACGCCCGGCATCGCCACCAAGATCGACTTCCACGAGTTCGTGGAGAATCACGGCTACGAGGAGGGCGACGCCAAGAAGCGCGCCAAGGAGGCCACCGAGGGTGTCGTCGAAGCCATCCGTTGGCTCGACGACGTCGACGGGGTCATCCTGGTCATGGACTGCACCATGGACCCGTTCAACCAGGTCAACGTGACCATCCTGGGCAACCTGGAAGCTCGCCGGCTGCCGGTCGTCATCGCGGCCAACAAGATCGATCTCCCGGAGTCCAGCCCCGCCACGCTCAAGAACGCCTTCCCGCAGCACCCGGTCGTGCCCATCTCCG
>CAYXGD010000108.1:0-6846 GCA_964464425.1 uncultured Thermoplasmatales archaeon | reverse complement strand
CCTTCTGGTTCGAGCAGGTCGAGGACGCCGGCATCTGCAAGACCCACTTCCTGGGGCTCGAGAGCCCCGAGGAGATGCGGGTCCGACGGGTCCAGGTCATCCACGACTACGACGAGATCGACCAGGAGACGACGAACTACCTGATCCCCCTCGAGGTCGTCTGCCGCCACTTCGCCGCCGGCTCGCTGATGGACCGCATCGAGAAGGGCAAGGTCGCTCCGACCGACCTGGGCTTCCCGGAGGGCCACGAGATCACCCCCGGCCAGCGCCTGCCCGAGCCCTTCGTCGAGTTCACCACCAAGCTCGAGCCGGTCGACCGCAAGCTCACCGAGGACGAGGCCCTGGAGATCAGCGGGCTCACCGAGGACGAGCTGGCCGAGCTCAAGGAGACCGTCCTGGCCATCGACCAGGTCATCGAGGACCAGGTCGAGCCCCGCGGGTTGATCCACGCCGACGGCAAGAAGGAGTTCGCCTTCGACGAGGACCGCCAGCTCATGGTCGTCGACAGCTTCGGCACCGGCGACGAGGATCGGTTCTGGGAGAAAGAGGCCTACGAGGCCGACGGTACCGTGGTCGAGTTCTCCAAGGAGTTCGTCCGCCAGCACTACCGGCAGACCGGCTACCACGCCGAGCTGATGAAGGCGCGTGAGCAGGGGGCCGACGAGCCCGGCATCCCGCCGATGCCCGGCGAGCTGGTCGAGGAGACCAGCCAGCTCTACGCCGATCTGTACGAGCGGATCACCGGTCAGGGGTTCTGACCGGATCGCAGGGATCTCGGCGGTCAGGGCCGCCGATCAGCCCTGCTCGGTGGTCCCGTTGACGATGCTGTACCCTTCGGGCGCCGGTGCGTTGTAGAACGCTGAGATGTAGTGGGTGAACTCCTGCTGGGCGACCACGCAGGCACCGGCATCCTGGGTCTGGCACTGCCAAGCCGGGAACACCCGGGTTTGCAGGGGCCAGCCCTCATCCCGGAAGCTGTAGCCGCAGTAGTCGTCGGTGCCGTTCTCGCAGGCCTCGGTGAAGTTGGCCGAGAGGTTCTCCCAGACGGGTTCGTCCAGCCGCTCGTACACGGGGCTGGGGCCTTGGTGGCGCCAGAACCGGCCGATGGCATCGTTGGAGAAGCCCTCGACCTCGAGCTGCGTGCCGAGCCACTCGCTGGTCTGGGAGTTGGCCTCCCACTGCATCTCGTAGATGACCGTGTTGAGGGGCGGGTCGAGCTCGAAGATGTGCATGAACTTGTCGTTGGTCGTGTTCCCGGCGATGTTGGCGCCTGCGCAGGCTGCCACGCCGAGGAAGAAGTACCGGCCGCCGTCGAAGGGGGCGGGGTTGTCCGGCGCCTCGTCGCGGAGGTCCCAACCGGCCTCAGCGCCGCACTCGAAGAAGCCCTTGAGCTCGAAGACCTGGGTGTAGGCCTCGGTGCTCTGCAGGTGGGTGAGCAGGAAGTCGACGTTGTTGACCTGGCCGGCGCTGACCTGGGTCTCGTTGCGCGTTGAGACGAAGCCGCTGGCGTTGACGGAGACGGTGTAGGTGCCGGGTTCGAGGTCGGAGAACGCGTAGGAACCGTCGGACGCCGTCGTGGCGGTCTGGTCGATCTCCAGCAAGGTCACGTTGGCACCCTCGACCGGCTGGATCGCGGTGTCGGTCACGACGCCCTGGATGCCACCGGTCCGGTCGCCGGCCTTGGCTTGCTCCTTGAGGACCTGGTCGCCGCTGCTGTCCTCGTCCCCGCCCAGGCAGCCTGCGAGGGCGGTCGTGAGCAACAGGGCGGATAGGACGACGGTTCTCCAACCTCTCATGGGCCTAACCACGTCCCCAGCCCACGGGTGGGGTCTTCAAGCTTGTTGCACGCGGGTCGTAAGGTCAGGTCTCGACCTATCTGTGGCGTGAGGGGCGAGTGGAGGCGTCAGCTTGTGGCGTTCGAGCCGCTGTAGACGCCGTACCCGTCGGGCGCGGGCTGGTTGTAGAAGGCCGTGAAGACGTAGTTGACCTCCTGCTGGATGGGTGCGCAGCCCGAGGCCGGGGTCGGGGCGCAGTCCGTGGCGGTGAAGGTCCGCGCGGTGATGGGCCACCCCTTGTCGTGGAAGTTGTAGCCGCAGTACCGGTCCCCGTCGGAGGACCCGCTCTCGCACCGCTTGACGAACCAGTCGTTGATCGCCTCGAGCGTCGTGTTGTTCACGACATGCCTGTAGGGGGATGCGGCGTCGACATCCTGGTAGAGGGTCGCGTTGCCGCCGGTGAGGTTGGCGAAGCCTTGGATGTCGGCGGTCAGCCACATGTGCTCGGCCGCTGGGCTGGAGGGGTCCCACTGAGCCTCGACGACCAGATCGGTCAGCGGCGGTTCGAACTCGATGTCCTCGCTGAAGTCGTCGTTCGTGGTGTTCCCCTCGAGGTTCAGGGTGGCGCACGTCGCCCACGTGACGCCTGTGGACGGGCCTCCCGCCGCGGAGAGGTTGACGCCGACCCCGACACCGCACTCGAAGAAGGCCGAGTCCTCGATCTGCTGCATGAAGGCCTCCTGGAGCGCGACGCGGCTGAGGATGAAGTCCGCCTGGGCGGCCGAGTTCGCCTCGACCTGGGTCTCGTTGCTCGTCGAGATGAAGCCCTCGGCACGCACGGTGATGGTGTACGAGCCTGGGTCCAGGTTGGAGAAGGCGTAGGAGCCGTCGCTGGCGGTCTGGGTCGTCTCGTCGGCCTCGACCAGGGTCACGTTGGCGCCCTCGACCGGTTGGACGGCCGTGTCGGTCACCACGCCCTGGATCCCGCCGGTCTGCGAGCTCACGTCGGCCTGCTGCTTCTGGACGCTCTCGTCCCCACCGTCGCTATCGTCGCCTCCCAGACCGAGGCAACCGGTCAGCACGGGGGCGGCGAGGAGCAAGAGCGCGAGGGCTGCAGCGCGCATCAGGGGACCATGCTGCGGGAGGGCCCCTAAGTTTTGGGTCACACGTCTCGTCGGGTCCCCCGGGCCCCTACCCGAGCACCGTGTAGCCCTCGGGTGCCTCCTCGTTGTAGAAGGCCGTGATGTAGTGGGTGAACTCCTGTTGGGCGGCCACGCAGCCGCCGCCGGACTCGCTGGCGCACTGCCAGGCCGGGAAGACGCGGGTCTGCAGGGGCCAGCCGCTGTCCCAGAAGCTGTACCCGCAGTAGTCGTCGTTGCCCTCCTCGCAGGCCTGCTGGTAGACGTCGTTGGTCTCCTCGAAGTCCGCCTTGTCGAGCCGGACCTGGATGGGGCTGGGGCCCTGGACCCGGAAGAAGGTGCCGTTGGCCGTGTTGGCGAAGCCTTCGACCTCGACCCGGGTGGTCATCCACTGGCTGAACTGGGTCGAGGCGTCCCAGGACATCTCGTAGACGAGCGTGTTGATCGGGGGTTCGAGCTCGAAGAGGTGAGCGAACTTGTCGTTGGTCGCGTTGCCGCTGCCGGTCAGATCCTCCATGATCGAGTTCGGGTACGCGCAGACGGCGACACCGAAGTAGAAGTAGTCGGCCGGTGGCGGGGCGGCGCTCACGTTCCAGCCGACCTCGATGCCGCATTCGAAGAACCCCGCGAGCTCGAACCCCTGGGTGAAGGGGGCCTGGCTCTGCAGATGCGTGAGAAGGACATCGACGGTCGAGACCTCGCTGGCCTGCACGCTGACCTCCTCGCTCGTGCTCACGAACCCATCGGCACGGAAGACCACGGTGTAGGTCCCGGGAGAGACCTGGCTGAACGCGTAGGAGCCGTCGCTGGCGGTCCGTACGGTCTCGTTGGTCTCGGACAGCGTCACGTTGGCGCCCACGACGGGCTGGACCGCGTTGTCGGTCACCACGCCCTCGATCCCGCCGGTGGTCGCGTCGGTCACGGCGGTCTGTTCGAGATCGCCATCGCTGGTCTGATCCTCGCCGCCCAGGCAACCGGCCATCCCGGCGATCAGGAGCACCAGCGCCAGGGGCCACCCTCTGCCTCCAAGCATCGTCCGTGAGCTGCCACAGGCCAACAAAAGCGTTGTGGTCCCCCTGTTGTGACGAGCCGGCACGAGGCCCGGGTCACGGGGTGAGAAGACCTCGGCGGTAGGCCAGGATGGCCCCGGCCAGCAAGACCAGCATGGCCACCCAGAGGACCGCGACGATCCGGGTCGCGAACCGGGCCTTGTTGGCCTCCCAGTACCGCCGGGGCCGCACGCCCTGCAGGGCGAAGACGACCACCCCGGAGAGGTTGATGCTGATGACGTACACAGCTAACAGGACCGCGGCCCCGATGGCCGGGGCCCAGAGCCCAGCGCCGGCCAGGAGGCCGACGGCCACGAGGGGAGGGACCAGGGCCACGGCCACCATCACGCCCACCAGGGCCGTGGAGACCCCGGTGGTGACCGAGAGCACCCCGGCCGCCCCCACGGCCAGGCCCAAACCGACGTCCCAGAGCGCCGGCTGGGTGCGCAGCTCGATGGCCGGGATGCTGGGGTCGACCGGGAAGATCCAGCCCATGCCCACCGACACGGCCAGGGCCAGGCCGACGCCGGCGGCTTGCGCCTTGGTGGCTTCCCAGGCCAAGCGTAGGTCCGCCAGGGTGATCGACAACGCGAAGGCCATGCTGGGGCCCAGGAGCGGCGCGATGACCATCGACCCGATCACGATGGCCACGTTGTCGCGGAGCAGGCCGATGGCGGCGACGACGGCGGCGAGGGCGACCAGGAGCAGGTAGACCGGGGTCATCTTGGTCATGTCCAGGACATCGGTGTAGAGCTCCTGGACGCTGATCCGGGGGGTGGCCTCCTCGGCGGCCTTCTGGTCGGCCTTGCTGGCCTCCGGTGGCTCGATGCGGGGGACGGTGGCCTCGACGGGGAGGACGACGGCCCGGAAGCCCTCCGTCTCCTCGAAGCGGTCCTCGAGCCGATGGAGCACGGCCTCGGTGTGGCTCTCATCCACCAAGAGCCGGGTGAGGGTGGTCTCGGCGTTGCCATCCCGGCGCCAGACCTCGAGCACCGGGGCATCCTTGAGCACCCTGGAGACGTCCCATCCTTGGCCGGCCGGCACGTAGACCTCGATGACCCGCAGGGCCAGCTCAGGTCACCCCCGCTCCTCGAGGCCTAGATCGAAGACCTCGTCGGCCGTCCGCCACGCCACGCACTCCCGGTCCTCCTCGGAGAGCTTGAGGTTGTCCAGGAACCGGATGTAGGGCGCCATCTCGACCAGGGGCCAGTCGGTGCCGTACATCAGCTGGCTGCCGGGGTCGCCCATGTACGCGATCATGTCCTGAACCTCCTCGATGATCCGGCGTTCGAAGGCCACATCGAAGTCGCCGAGGACCAGGCCGGAGATGTCGGCGTAGACGTTGTCGTTCTTGTAGAGCACCTCGGCGGTGTCCCGCAGCCACGGGTTGCCTAGGTGGCACATGACGAACGAGACATCGGGGTGGTCCACGGCGACGTCGTCGACGAGCAAGGGGTGGGCCCGGCGGACCTTGGCGCCCTTGGCGTACGTGTCGCCGGTGTGGATCATGACCGGGACCTCGTGCTTGGCGGCCATCCGGTAGACCGCCTCCAGGGAAGGGTCGGTCGGGTCGTAGGGCTCGTAGCCCGGGTAGAGCTTGATGCCCCGGACGAGCCCGTCGCGGATCCGTTGCTCCATCTCGAAGAGATCGGTCCGTTCATCACCTCGCCATCGGAGGCCTTCGACCACGGTGGTCCGAGGGTCGCCGCCGAGGATCTCGAGCACCGACTCGACGCTCGGCCGGTCGCAGCTGACCTTGTAGGAAGTGATGACCACCGCGTGATCGACCCCCTGCTCCTCCATCTTGCTGAACAGGCGCTGGCACTGGGCCTCGGTGGGGACCTCCTGGCCGTCGTGGTAGTTGTTCAGGTGCGTGTGGACGTCGACGAGGAACCGGCTCACGGGTCCGGGCCTCCGAGGCTCCAGCGCATGCCAGCTCCCCAGCGCGGGCCGATGCCTTGATGGTTCCGAGACGCGCCCGCGGTGGCTGGCTCGCGACCGACCCCGACGATCTGGCGGCCAGTCGCTCCGACCTTCACGGCAACGCCCTCATGTACCCCCACCTCCTTGGGGCTGCCATGCGAGCCGGGATCGTCGCGATCATCGCAGGTGCTTTGCTGCTCTTGGCCGGTGCTGGGAGCTCCACGCTGCTCTACAACGCTATGGGCGAGTTCGTCGTCGAGTACTTCCCGTCGGCCGAGGGCGTCGTCGACGTGATCCTCCGTGGGCTGTCGTTCCTGGCCGGCCTGGGTGGGATCGCCATCATCGTCGGCGGGATCCTCATGCTCCTGGGCTTGGAAGGCGTCGGCCGGTTGGTGACCGTCATCGCCGCCATCGCGGCCCTGGTCGCCTTCGTCGTGCTGGTCTTGGTGCTCGCGTTCCAGGGCGAGGGCGACGGGGGCTGGTGGGTCGATATCTCGCTGCTGGTGACCCTCATCGGGATCATCTTGGCGTTCCGCGCCAAGCCCACCACGTCCTGAACGAACGTTCGTCTGCCATAGGCATGGCAAATCGTTCGAACGTTCGGTCAGACAGCGGCAAACTTATCGTATGCCTGCACCATCCAGGGGTATGGCCGGCACATGCCTGTTCTGCGGTCAGGCGATCCAGGATGAGGGGCTGGCGTTCTACGACCACGTCGAGGAGCAGCCCTCCTGCGGGTTCGTCTGGCACCATTGGATGCAACGGATCCCTCAGGATCACGGCGGGGCCTGACCCGGTCCCGGGGGCAACGCGAGACGCTCTCGCACGCGGGCCCAAACCATTTTTAGAACCTATAACGTGCCCTCTTCGAGGGAACCACGATGCCGCATAACCTACCTGAGCTTCCGTACGACTACGACTCGTTGAAGGGCATCAGCGAGGACGTGGTGCGCTTCCACC
>CAYXGD010000107.1:0-6856 GCA_964464425.1 uncultured Thermoplasmatales archaeon | reverse complement strand
TGGCCGACCTGGTCGTCGACAGCACCGGCATCGACCGCCAGCACCTCTTCCTCCAAGGCAACCACGACCACAGCCACCCCTACGGGGCCTCGCCGAGCTGGGGTCTGTGCCTCTTCAGCGACTGCTTCGACCTTCGCCAATGGAGCTACATGACCCGGCAGATCGCCTCGGCCATCGAGCAGGCCACCGGGGACCTGAGACCGGCGACGATCTCGGCGGCCGAGACCTCGTACAACGGCGTCCAGCGCAACGTCATCGGGCCCGCCTGCGCGACCACCATGGCCAACGGTACCGGCCCCCAACGGGCGCTGGCCATCGACCAGGCCCACCAGACCCTGACCAACCCCCAGACCGGCGACTGCGTCAAGGCCGGGTTCCCCCGCAGCCACGTCGACCCCTCCCTGGCCATCATCCGTTTCGACGAGCCCGACGGGACCCCCATCGGAGCGATCCTTTCCATGGCCATGCACCCCGAGAGCCTCGACGGGCCCCACGGCCTGACCAGCTCGGACTACGCCGGCATGGTCGAGCGCGGCCTCGAGGCCCACGTCGGGGCCACCACCGACGCCGACGGCTTCATCGCTGGCTGGTTCGTCGGCGCGCTGGGCGACGTCGAACCGGCCAGCGCCGCCCAGGACGGCAAGAAGGACTGGTGGCGCGAGACCTTCGCCAGGGCCGAGGACATGGTCAGCCGCATGATGCCCAAGGTCCTCAAGCTCTACAACGTCGTCGACACGCCGGCCCAGGCCCGCGAGGACGTCACCCTCATGGAGCGCTCCAGGGACCTGCCCGTCGACATGGTCAGCCTCGAGCTTCCCCCGCCGCAGGACAAGCCCTGGGGCCCGGACAACTCCTACATCACCGAGCAGGGTGGCTGGGGGATCAAGGCCCCCAGCACCCGCAGCGCCCAGGAGACCGCCTCGGCCTGGCTGGTCGCCCTTCGCCTGGGCGACGTGCTCATCGCCGGGTTCCCGGGCGAGCCCATCACCGATCTCTCGCTCAACCTGAAGAGCCGCGTCGACACCCAGACCGGGAACGTGTACCAAGGCTACCACTGGCCCGACGAGCCCGCCTGGGTCCACGACCGCATCGAGCAGAACTTCGAGACCGACGAGATCACCGACGCTGAGGGCGTCGACGGCTTCCGCATCCCGCTCATGTTCGGGATGACCAGCGACTGGACCGGGTACTACGTCACCCAGTGGGAGTACGAGAACCGCAACCACTACCGCGAATCGATGACGCCCTACGGGGCCGACGGCGCCGAGCACCTGGTCGGCAAGCTGGTCGAGATGGCCGGCGAGCTGGCCGGCGGGCCGCCTGCCACCACGCCCCTCTCCTCGACGCGGGCCGCCGACGACGTGGCCCTGGACGGCCAGTACGCTGCCATGGTCGCCGGCGAGCAGGCCGTGCGCGCCTACCGCGCCGCGATCCCGGCCAACCAGGGCGACGTGGGCGCCATCGAGGCCCAACCGACGGACGTGGACCGGTTCGACGAGGCCACGGTGACCTGGGTCGGCGGCTCCAACGCCGTCGACCTCCCCGTCGTCGAGCTCCAGCGCCAGACCCCCGACGGCTGGGAGACGGTCGCGGACAGCCGCGGGCACGAGATCGTCGTCCGGATGCAGGATGCGCCGGTCTACCAGGACCCCGGCCAGGCCAACCCCCTGCGCGAGTGGACCTGGACGGCCACCTGGGAGGTCCCCTGGGACCAGCCCCTAGGCACCACCCACCGGTTCGTGATCGACGGCATCTACCGCTCCGACGAGGCCGACCCAGCTCGGGCCACCTTCTTCGACCCGGCCGGCGCCGACCGCAGCTACCAGGCCACCAGCCAACCCTTCACCGTGGTCGGGGCTGGCGAGATCCCGGTCAACGACGTCCGGGACAACGCGGCAGCCCTGCGCTTCACCTTCGAGCCGACCTTCCGGGACAGCGCTGACCCCGACGTCGGCACCGAGCTGGCCGCCCAGCTCGTCCCCGATGACGGCGGCAGCCCGGTGAGCGTGACCCTCACGTACACCGACCACGGCTGGTTCCTGCTGGACAAGGCCGGCCTACCGAGCGGGGCCTACACCCTGGACGCCCTGGCCGGCGCCTGGATCGATCCGGCTGGCAACCCCAGCCAGGCCGTCGCGATGCCCACCAGCGTGCCCTGAACCTCACACGTGTGAGGCGTCGGTCACGTTGCTTCGAGCCCCGTGCGAGAGGCTTGATACGGGGGTCGGGCACCTGGCCACGTGATGGCTGTCAGAACCGAGCGTCCGAGGAGCCGTCAAGCGACCAAGAACGAGGGTGAGGGCGTCTCTGTGTACGAGGTCGCCCCCCATCCGAAGGGTTGGACCGTCCAGCGCCAAGGCGGCGACGGCGTCGAGAGCCGGCACGCCCGCCGCGATCCGGCGATCCGGGAGGCCCACCTCCTTGCCCAGCGCGACCAGCCGAGCCAGGTCGTCGTCCTCAGCGACGAGGGCGACCACGCCTGGGTCGTCGACTACCCAGCCAAGGCCGAGCCCAAGCGGCGGGCCGGCATCGCGCTGCTCGATCCCGCCGGGCGGCCGCCCAAGGGGGAGCTGGAGGTCTAGACCCTCGACAGCGCAGACCGACCACCGAGATCGAGGACGGAGCTGGCAACCTGGCGGCATCGGGCCGGCAGGCTTGGACCACCGCGGTCAGCTCGTCTCCTGGTCCAGGAACCCGCAGTGATCCCGCCGGCCCCGGATCCGTCGGTTCTTCGGGACGTAGCACGGCAGCTGATCCCCGAAGGCCCGGCTGCATCCCAGCGGCTCGCCCTGGCATGTGATCACGCTCCAGGGGATCGGGTCGTCGATCGGGACCTTGGCACCCGACACCCACCGGATGGCCTCGGCGGGCGCCAACTCGTAGGACCGCTCGGCGTCCTCGCCGAAGGCGGTGGCCGCATCGAAGGATAGCCGGTAGCCGTCGCTCTCCCGCTTGGCCAGGTAGATCCCGACCCGGTCGGGCTCGAGCTGCATGACCTCGGGCAGATCGTCGATCGTGGTGGCGTAGAGGCGCGAGGGCGTGCTGGCCGACCAGGCCTCGTCCAGGTGCTCGTCCTGCAGCCCGTAGGCCTCGGCCACGGCCTGGACGGCGTCCTCGGGTCCCATCTCGAAGGGCCCGCCGCCCCAGTCACGCTTACGACCTTCGGGCCACTCGGCCAGCGCCTCGAGCTTGGTGAACGCGGCCAGGAAGAACCCGTCGGTGCCGGCCTCGCCCGGGTGCAGCCTCACGGCATGGCGGACCTCGTCGTGGTACCGCCCGCCGGCGATCTCCACCCGGCCGGGCCCGCCGATGCCGAGGCTCAGAGGCTCGATGCGGACCGGGAACTGCTCCAGGAACCAGCTCACGATCCCCTCGTTCTCCCGGGGTTCCAGCGTACAGGTTGAGTACACGATGGTGCCGCCCGGGCGGACGGCGTGGAAGGCGGTCTCGAGCAGCTGGCGCTGCAGGCCGCACTTCTGGCCGACCAGCCCGTCGGAGAAGTCGTAGACCGGCGACCAGCTCGTGTGCATGTGGCCCAGGTTGCTGCATGGCGCGTCGACCAGGGCCTTGTCGAAGGTGATCGGCCACGTGAGCCGTTGCCCGCCGGCCTGGGTGACGGCGACGTTCATGGCCGCCAGCCGGTCGAGGTTGCTGATCATGTTGTTGACCCGACCTGGGTTGTCGTCGTTGGCGACGATCAGGCCCTGGTTGTCCATGCGGGCGGCCAGGTGGGTCGTCTTCCCGCCGGGCGCCGAGCACAGGTCCAGGATCCGGTCCCCCGGTTGGGGGTCCAGGGCCAGCACGGGCAGGGCGCTGGCGGGATCCTGGCCGAAGAGGTAACCGGCCTGGTGCTCCCAGGTGAGCCCGAAGGCCCGGTCCTGGGGGTCCTCGATGAACAGCGACTCCTTGCACCACGGTGCCTGCTGCCACGTGATACCCAGCCGATCGAGGCGGGCGGTGGCCTCCTCCACCGTGGTCTTGAGCGTGTTGACCCGGACGGCAGGCTTGCTGTCGGCCTCCAGCGCGGCGATCACCTCGTCGCGGCTGCCGAGCACCTCGGTCAGGCGCTCGACGAAGGCATCCGGCAGGTCCTCCAGGTCGCGGTCCATCGGGGCCACGCGGGCCGAAGGCGAGGAGGGTATAAGGGTGGTGGGGGCGCGGATGTGACGGGCCCGTCATGGCTACGATCTGGGAAGAAGAGCCAGCAGGGGAGAGCTGAGACCTGCAGAGGACGGCCAGGGAACCCGGGAGCGAGCTGGGCCTTCAGGGGCGGCCCCCAGTCCCCCTGGGCGGTGCTCCGCTGTGGCCTGCTCGTCCTCTGGTCTCTTCGCTGCTCTGCGTCTTGGTCGTCGGGGGCTACCATGACAAGGCCCGGATGTGACGGGGATGCCACGTACATCGACGCGTGGACCAATGCCTTGATAGGGTCCGCCCAGCCACGGGACCGTTAGGACGTGAGCCCCGATGTCCCTGATCGGTACCCCCCACGACCTCAAGCCCCCGGCCGCCCGGGAACTCGAGCGTGCCGCCCGCGCTTCCGGCCTCTCCCTGGAGCAGTGGGAGCTGATCGCCCAAGAGGCCACCATCGCCCGCGGCTTCATCCAGGCCTTCCTGGAGCACCGCGAGCAGGCCTACCTCGGATGGGTCGATTGGGCCTGGCTCGAGGCGCTTCGTGACGCTCGTGAGGTGCGCAAGGCGCCGGCCATGGCTGCACGCCACGTGGGTCGGGCATAGGGTCCGGAGGCCCCGAGCCTCGGCCCGTCAAGGTCTGAGCGTGGTGTTGTTCGCGCTGACCCAGAGGGTGGCGCCTGTCGCGCCGTCGAAGATGGCCTGGTACGGGGCGATGATGAATGGGGCGACCTGGCTGGGGTCCTCGTGGTACGAGACGATGGTGTACCCGTGTTCTCTCACTGTGCGCGTCGTCGGGTCCCACGGGTGGCCGGGGAGCGTCACCATCTTCCCGTGAGGGACACGATCATCGACAGGCTGTTGGGTCAACGCCCGTCCACGCTGGACCGCCGCTGCGTGGGAGGCCTGGGCCTGTTCGAAGGTATCCACCGTGGGAAGGTTGGAGGCACGGCCTTCATCCACGACCTCGACCGTGAAGCGTTGCTCGGGCCCCACGGGCGTCCCGGTTGTCCAAGGCTGGAGCTCGAACCCGCCCCCCTTGCGGATCTGTTCTCGAACCTCGACGACGATGTATCGGCCCTCAGCGTCGGCTCCCACCAGCTCCCGGACCCGACTCTCTGACCGGTAGGCCTCAGGCCCGTCCCCGGGCGCTTCGATCCGGAACCCAGAGGGGTCCCGGTGGTAGGGAGCCGAGACGATCAACGGGTCCGTCCCGTTGCGGAAGATATCCCTGTAGGCGTCGCTCCGGTTCATGGCAAGGGCGTGGGCCTTGGGGACCGAGAGGCCCATCTCGTGGCCCGGGGATGCCGTCGCGAACGGGGGTTCCCACGTCTGCATGGGGAGGGGATCGCCCTGAGCGTCCCAGGCCCCTGGGCCCTCGGCCAGGGGGATCTCCTGGCCGCCAGGCGTGCTGTTGGTCAAGGTCCACGTGTGACCGTAGACCGTCTTGAAAGCGGCCGGCAGGGCGAGCCCCCCGCACAGCTTAACTGGGCCGCCGATGGGGGTCAGGCCCTCGATCGGTCTGAAATGGGGGCTCACCTCCGTTGCGGTCAGGTTCAGGCACCCTAAGCCTTCGTCTCCAGCGGGTTCTGTACTGTAGGTGAGGGTGGTCTGGGTCGATGTGAAGGTATGGGCCTCGACGGACACTTCCTCCCCGGGGGTGATCTCCGTCCCCCAGAGCGGGCCCGCCAGGAACGCACCCGGCAGGCCCCCGGAGGCGAAGAGGAGGAGCCCTCGCTCGTCGCCGCACTTCGTGTCGGACTGGGGGCTGATGTGGGCGCATCGTGTGAACTCGTTGACGATCAACCCTTGGGCGGTGTCCACCGAGGATACGACGTGGTAGGTGTGGTTGCTGTCCCGCGGGTGCCACGTAAGGTTCAGGTCAACGGCGGTGTGGTTCCTCTGGAGCCCATCGGCACGTTCTCGCAATCCTTCGATCGTGACAGTTAGGGTCCCAGTATCAGGGTTTTCGTAGGTGTACGTCGAGCCGACCCTGGGGATCGAGACATCGACGCCCGACCCCTCGGAGGCGGCCGTGGACTGGACGGGCCCCTGGATGGTGAGTGGGATCAGGAGCAACCCCACCAGGAGGATGATGCGATATCTCGGATCTCCCACACGACTCCCCGATCCACTCAGTCGGTCGAGTCTCGATAATCCCTTCGCTTGGGAGGACATCGGTGGGGCGAGGAGGCTGGCGATGGATCCGGGGCACACCCAGGTCTGGGCTGCTTAGACCGCGCATGGTCCCAGGTCGTTGGATGGAACCCCGGCGGTGTCGAAGCGCCACATGTCGATGGGACCAGGACTGGCGCACCTCCGACCCTACTCGACGCGGGGAGGCCGGCGGGGCTTCCGGCCCCTCCCACCGCTACCCCCAGTACGCCTGGCGCACCCCGAAGGTCGCCTGCTTGTAGAGCGCGACCTCGGACTTCTCCTCGGGCACGTCCAGGTCGCCGGTCTGGATGGCCTGGACGGCCGGGTCGATGATCCGAGCGTCGACCTGACCCCACTGAGCTGTGGTCCACGGGGCGACCGGCGGGTGGGCGTGATCACCGTTGTAGTTGATCCCGGCCACGTACCCCTCGAACGGTGGGAGCAGGGCCGTCTTGTTGAGCGCAGCACGGATGTCGGTGTTGAGCACCCCGGGCGCGATCTCACCGCCGACGATGCCCGTGCTGTGGCCGGCGTCGCGGCGGAGCTCGTGGACGATCCCGGCCACGGTCCC
>CAYXGD010000106.1:0-6910 GCA_964464425.1 uncultured Thermoplasmatales archaeon | reverse complement strand
GTCTTCACCACCAGCACCGTCTGGAACCCGGTGCTCTCCGAGCACGGCATCCAGACCCACGGCGAGGTGCTGATCCCCGCGGCCAACGCCACCCGGGAACGCCTGGTCAGCGTCGACCTGCCCGACGACCTGGGCGGGGGCACGCTGCTTCTACCCAACGCCACCGCCATCGTCGATCCCGGCGAGGGCGTGACCACGATCAGCCCCGCCCAGGACCTGGTGCTCGACGAGAACAGCAACGGCACCATCGAGCTCGGCGAGGACACCGCCGGCAACTTCCCGGTCGTCGCTCAGCGCGACGTCGGCGACGGCCGCCTGGTCGTCGTGGCGAGCATCGAGGCCGTCCTCGGGCCGGGCATCGACAGGAACCTGGACGCCCTCAACGGGATGATCAGCGCGCTCGGCGTCGAAGGCCCCGTGGCCCTGGACGCCGGCACGCATCCGAGGGGCGCGGTCGACATCGTCCGCGCCCCAGCCCAAGCCAGCCTGGCCCTGGGGCACTGGTCGCCGATCGCCGGCGCCCTGATCCTGATCGGGGCCATCGGGCTCACCCTCCAGTTGCCGGGCCGTCCCGGCCACGGCGACGACGACCCCGAGCTGGACGACGTCACCCCGCACACCCGGGAGGTGATGCAACGTGGAAGCGATCGATCGTAGCCTGCTCCTCGTCATCGTGATCGCCGCCGGGAGCCTCCTGGCCGGCTCACCGGTCCTGGCCGCGACCGCCTTGGCCCTCATCATCGCTGCGGGCCTGTTCGCCCTGGTGCCCGCCACCGGCGGCCTCGAGGCCGAGCGGCGCCTCGATGCCGTCCGCATCGTCGAGGGTGCCCCGGTCAAGGACGTCGTCCACCTTTCCGGGCGCGTCTACCTGCCCATGCTGATCACCGCCGGCGACAAGATGCCCCTGATCGGCGACCCCGAAGGCCCGCCGGCGGCCTCACGCGTCGGGTTCGGCTCCCTGGAGGTCGACCACGAGGTCGAGGTCCAGCTACCGGTCAGAGGGATGGCCAACTTCGGACCGGCGCGTGTGGTCACCGTGGACCCGCTCGGGCTGACCCGTCGGTCGGCCCAAGCCGAGGCCCCTGAGACCGTGCGCGTCTGGCCCCGGGCCGAGGATCTCAAGGAGCACCCGCTGCGCTCCCGTTACGAGCGCATGCTGGCTGGGTTCCACCCCGTCCGCAACCCCGGCGCCAGCCTGAACTTCTACGGGATCCGCGAGTACATGCCCAGCGACCCCATGCGCGCGGTCAACTGGAAGGCCACCGCCGGCAAAGGCGACATGATGGTCAACCAGTACGAGCACGAGACCTACAGCGAGGTCACCCTCTTCCTCGACCAGCGCCAGATCACCGGCGTGGGCACCTACCGGGACATGCCCCTCCACAGCGTCTGCCGGGCGGCGACCAGCTTCGCCACGGCGGTCCGCGCCCAGCAGGACGTCCTGCGCGCCTACGCCTTCGGTTCCACCAGCCCCAAGCGGTTCCGCAGCGAACCCGGACGCCCCTGGGACGACCAGCTCAACGACTGGCTGGCCGAGCTCGAACCTCAGGGCCAGGAACCGGTCACGAGCATCTTCGACGAGGTGCTCCCGCACCTGACACCGAAATCGATCATCGTCTTCATCTCCCCGCTGGTCGGCGACGACCCGCTAGGGCAGGCCCCCGCCCGGGCCTTGGCCCTGGAGAACACCGTCATCGCCCTGTGCCCGGCCATCCCCGACGGCATCCCTGAGGATCTGAAGGACCGGCTCGAGGAGGAACGCGAGCAGGGGATGGAGGCCGCCCGCGACCTGGGCGTCGAGGTCCTCGACATGGGCCGCACGCCCACGCTCGACCAGGCCTTCGAGGAACGGCAGGTGATGAAGCGATGAGCCGGGTCCCCGCCGTGCTGGCCGTCATCGCTGGGATCCCCATGGGTATCGTGGCCTTCCTGGAGACCTCGGCCCTTGCCCCCGAGCTGGCCCCGGTCATCGCGGTGGGCCTTGGCACCCTGGCCTCGGCGATCACCGCGTGGATCGGCAGGCCACGGATCCACGCCGTCAGCCTGGTCGTCACCCTGGCCGGCGTCGGCCTCACCGGTCTCTCCATGAGCTTCCCTTCCCTGATGCTCGCCACGGCGGGAGCCGTCCTGGCCGTGGCCAGCCTGGGGCTCCACTACGAGATCCCCCGCCAGGGAGGCCACGCCAGCCTGGTGCCCGTGACCCTGATCGCGGCGATCCTGGCCGCCCTGGCCGGCGTCGGCGCTGCCCAGCTCCTCGGCGACCTGGGGGGCGGTGGGCTCGACGCCCGCGTCGGGCTCGCAGCATGGATCGCCCTGGTCGCCGCCGGCACCTGGCTTGTCATCCGCCACACCCTCCGGAGGTCTGCAACGTGACCCATCCGACCCGCCGCCTCGCCGGTGTCCCGACGATGGCCTGGCTCATCCCGGTGCTCCTAGCCCTCTTGCTCGCGGTCCTGCCCACCGCCGCTGCCCAGGCCACAGCCCGAACCCAGGTCCTGGGCACCGCCGGACCGATCAGCTTCCCATCCCCCGTCGACACGTACGTCGAGGAGCAAGAGGCCACCACCGCCGAGGCCCGGCTCTCGGCCGACAGCGTCGAGCTCCGCGGCAACGGGACCGGCCCGAGCCTGGGCGATCCCACCAGCTCCGACGAGGGCCGACGCGTCTACCTCTTGTCCCTGTCCCCCGGCGGCGGAGGCGGGGTCTCCCAGGCCGTGCGCGACCGTTACACGCACGGCAAGCTCGACCGCGCCACCCTCGACATCACCTACGAGGGCGGCTGCAACAGCCCCGACGGGACCCTCACCATCCGCACCATCAACACGCGGTCGTGGGATCCCGCCAGCGTCAACTGGAGCCAGACCGACCTCGACGGGCCCCCGACCCAGGTCGACGTCGGCGGGGCGATCCTGGCCGAGCAGCCGATCAACACCAACGCGGCCAACGAGGACCCGGACGTCTCCTGCTCCAGCGCCAAGATCGACCTCAACCTCACCGGGATCAAGCGCGTGCTCGCCGGCCAACGCGGCGGGTTGGCCTTCTCGTGGACCGGCCAACAGCCCCTGACCCTCCAGACCCTCGATGCCGGCAGCTCGGGCCCCCACCTCCAGGTCCGGCTCCAGACACGGGCGGCCAGCGTGACCGGGCTGACGACGACCGACGGCCTCCCGGTGATCGTCTCCAGCGAGGACACCGTCGACATCCTCGTCAACGCCACCGACGACCAGCCGTTGCCCAGCCAAGCGGTCAGCGTCGCCCTGACGCACCACGGATCCGGCGACCCGATCGACAACGTCACCGCCGAACCGGTCGAGGGCGTCTACCTGGCCTCCAAGACATTCCCCGTGGACAGCGAAGGCCTCTACGATCTCACGGCATGGGTCGAGGACAGCGACGGCTGGTTGACCGGCCAGAACGCCACCGGGGTAGGGCCCCACGTCGTCGTCGACGACTCCGCCCCGGAGATCCCCCGCGCGGACCTGAACGGGACCGCGCCCGGAGCGCTGGTCACCCAACCCCAGAACACGACCCTGCCGATCGCCTTCAACGTCACCGACAGGATCTGTCAGGCCGGGCAGAACCCCTGCGGCACCTGGCAAGCCACATGGGACGGGCAGATCCTCGGCCAAGGCCAGCTGCGGCCCGGCCAAGCCGCGACCGGCAACCTCAGCCTCGAGACCCCGGGCAACGCCACCCTCACCCTCCACGTCCAGGACACGCTTGGCCACACCAACGAGACCGTGACCTGGCCCCTGCACGTCCTCGACACCCACCGCCCGGTGCCCGTCCCCCTCAAGGGCACCCTCCTGGGCCCTGGCCTGGCCTCCACCGTCGAAGCGGGGACCGAGATCCCCGTCGCGCTGAACGTCGGCGACGATCTGCCGGTCCAAGCCACCCTGGAGCTGGCCCGAGGACCCACCGTGATCGAGCACGATCTCGGCGAGCCCGGGCAGACCGGGGTCCTGCGGACCACGATCACCGACCTGGACCCCGGGGACTACAGCGCGACCCTGGTGCTCGACGACGGGACCCACAGCGTCGAGGCATCCTGGGGCAAGCTCAACGTCACCCAGGAGGGCGCCCCCACCGTCCTGGCACCGTTGCCCGGTGACCGGGTCCGGCCCGGCACGGCCCTGGAGATCCAGATCCGCGATCAGAGCCTGGATGCCAACGCCACCGAGGTGGCCGCCCGCATCGGCGGCCTGCCGGTCACACCCTCGATCAACGTCACCCCGGTGACCGGCGGGCTCGACCTCCAGGTCCGGGTCCCCGGCACGACCCACGGCGACGAGGTCCAGGTCACCGTGCGCGCCGAGGACACCGTCGGCAACATCGGCCGCGGCAGCCTCACCGTCCAGGTGGACGCCAAGGCGCCCAGGCTCACCGAGCCGGTCAACGCCACGTGGGTGGGTCCCGAGGGTAGCCTGACCTTCACCGCGCGGGACCCCGGCGGCGGGGCTGTCACTCTGGCTGTCGACGGACCTGCTGGAAGCGCCCAAGGATCCTCCCCGCTCACCATCGAGGCGAGCCGGCTGCTACCCGGTGGCGCCCAGCAACACCCGGTCACCGTCACCCTCACCGACGACCTCGGGAACCAAGCCACCACCCAGGTCGCCGTCGGCCTCGACGACCAGGCCCCGGTCCTCACCACGCGGATCGACCGAGAGGGAGCCGCCATCCGGATGATCGAGAACGGCAGCGGTCTCGAGCGGATCAACGCTGATGTCTGGATCGACGGCGAGCCGACCGAGGCCACCCTGGTCCGCCAGGGCCCCGGCGAGTTCCGGATCGTGACCGATCCCCTCAGCCGAGGCCAGGTCCTCGGCATCGCCGCCAAGGCCATCGACCAAGCCGGCAACCGCGCCACCCTGGGCACCCAAGGCGACCCCCATACCCTGGTCGTGCCCGACCGGGCTCCCGAGCTCGTCCTCGAACGCCAGAGCCCGGCCGTGGCCGCCACCGGTCAGATCGCCTGGCACGCCAGCGACCCCGACAGCGACCCGATCAACACGACCCTGCGCGTCACCGGGCCCGACGGCGACCTGATCCCTCGAGGGCCCGTGGCCGCCAACGGCACCCAGGAGCTCGCCCCCGAGGCACCAGGCCGGTACGAGGTCACCCTCGTCGCCGAGGCCCACGGCCTGATCGACGAAGCGACGACAGCCTTCTACCTGGGCCCCGAGGGCCGCGTGACCACCTGGGAACCGGTCCCCGACCGGGTCGAACCCGGCCAACCCCTGGTCGTCACGCTCACCTTCCCCCAGCCTCCGGCCAGCGTCCACGTCGTGGCCAAGGACGAGGCCAACGTCACCTTCCCCGCTAAGGTGAGCCTGGATGGGACCACCGCCACGGCCACCTTCGAGGACCTGCCCGATGGCAGCTACACGCTGCAAGGCACCGTGGTCCACGAGCCCGGGGCCACCGAGACCTTCGAGATCGCCAGCGTCGACGCCGGGCCCAGCCTGGCCGACCAGCTCGGCGGGCTGCTCGTGCCCTTGCTCAGCCTCTTGGCGCTGGCCATCCTGGCCGTGGTCATCTACGTCGTCATCCAGCGCCGCAACGAGTCGCAGGATCCCGCCGACGGGCAGAGCCGGTGACGACCGGCCGGCGTGGACAGCCAGCCTCGGTGCTCGCCTGCGGGCACCCTTGGGCGCGGGCATGATCCCCAGGGCCTTGCCCGGTTGAGGTCCCCGTGGCCAGGTTGCGGGCCTGCTGCGCCCTCCGGGTTACTTTTATGCCCTCAGGAAGGGTACATCGGGCCCGAGACCGGGGCGTACCAGCATGGAGCAACAGCACCTCGTCGAGCTTTTCCAGGACGCTGTGGAAGAGCACAAGGACAAGGCCGCGATGAAGTACAAGCGCGGTGGCGCCTGGCACACGGTGACCTACGCCGGCATGGCCCGGTTCGTCGAGGACCTGGCCGGTGGCCTCCTCTGGCTCGGCATCGAGGAGGGCGATCGCGTGGCGCTGTGGTCGGCCAACAGCCCAGAGTGGGTGATCGCGGACTACGCGACCCTTCACACCGGTGCGGTCTCTGCACCGATCTACGACACGCTCACCGGCGACCAGGCCGCCTACATCCTCGACGACAGCGGGGCCAAGGTCGCCTTCATCGAGGACGCCGAGAAGCTCGACGAGGTCCTCAACCGGCTGGGCGACCTGCCTGACCTGGAGGCCCTGGTCATGCTGGGCCCCGTGCCCGAGGGGTACGAGGGCAAGGAGAAGCTCTACGGCATGGACGAGCTCTACGCTCGCGGCCGCGAGCACCTCGACGAGAACCCCGAGGCGCTCCAAGCCCGGATCGACGCCATCGAGCCCGACGAGGTCGCCAGCTTCGTCTACACCAGCGGGACCACCGGCAACCCCAAGGGCGTCATCCTGACCCACTGGAACTTCGCCAGCAACGTCCAGGCCACCGAGGAGGTGCTGCCGATCGCCGGCCAGCTCCACCTGGGCTTCCTGCCGCTGTGCCACAGCTTCGCCCGGGTGGCCGACCAGTTCGTGCCCTACTCGACCGGCTCCACGGTCGCCTTCGCCGAGGGCGTCGACCAGCTCGTCGAGAACATGGGCGAGGTCCACCCGACGGTCATGAGCTCGGTACCACGCCTCTACGAGAAGATGCAATCCCGGGTCGAGGAGAGCGTCGAGGAGGGCGGTGCCCTCAAGCAACGGATCTTCGACTGGGCCCTGGGCGTCGGCAGCGAGGTCGCCCAGCGGAAGGCCGAGGGCGAGGATATCCCCTTCCTGCTCAAGGCCAAGTACAACGTGGCCCACACGCTCGTGTTCAAGAAGCTCGACGACCTGACCGGCGGCGAGCTCCAGTTCTTCGTCAGCGGCGGGGCCGCGCTCGCCCAGGAGGTCCAGGAGTTCTTCGCCTCGGCCGGCATCTGGATCATGCAGGGCTACGGCA
>CAYXGD010000105.1:0-6938 GCA_964464425.1 uncultured Thermoplasmatales archaeon | reverse complement strand
CCCGGCTCGTCCTGGAGATCTTCCGCGACCGCGCGCACAGCGAGGAGGCCAAGCTGCAGGTCGAGCTCGCCGAGCTGACCTACGAGCTCCCGCTGCTCCGCGAGGCGATCCACCAAGCCAAGACCGGCGAGCGCCCCGGTTTCCTGGCCGGGGGTGCCACCGCCTACGAGAACCAGATCCAGCACGTCAGGCGACGGATGAACCGAATCCGTGACGAGCTGGAGCAGGTCAAGGATCAGCGCGCCGTCCGGCGCAAGCACCGCCGCCGCGGTGGCCTCTGGCAGGTCTCGCTGGCTGGCTACACCAACGCCGGCAAGTCCACGATCCTCAACCGGTTGACCGCTGAGCGCATGGTCGCCGAGAACCGGCTCTTCTCGACGCTGGAGACCCGGACCCGCCGGATCGAGGTCGGCGACACGAGCAGCAGCCGCGTACTGGTGACCGACACCGTCGGGTTCATCGACGACCTGCCGCCCTGGCTGATCGAGGCCTTCCACGCGACCCTCGAGGAGATCGCCTTCGCCGACCTCGTCCTGCTCGTCGTGGACGCCTCGGAACCGCTGGAGGAGCTCGAGCGTAAGCTGGGGACCAGCCTGGAGATCCTGCGAGGTTTCCTGGCCGACCGCGACCGGACCGAGCTGGCCAACAACCTCTTCCTCGTCTTCAACAAGGTCGATCGGATGCCCGAGGGGCGCGACTTGGCCGCGCTCGCCGAGGACTGGGGGTTCAGCGACCGCTGGTCGGCGGTCTCGGCCAAGACCGGCGATGGCCTGGACAAGCTGGTGGCGCGCATGCGGCGAGCCATCCCCGACCGGACGGTCATCTCGGTCGAGCTGCCGTACTCGGGCGAGACCTACGCCCTGATCGACCACCTGGATGCCATCGGTGAGCTCGAGCTGGTCCAGGAGGACGGTCAGGTCTCAGCCCGTGCGGCGGTCCCGAGGAACGAGGTGGACAAGGTCCGCAAGGATGTCGAGGGGCTCGGCGGCGAGATGGTCGTGGTCTAGGCCGCCGCCTGCCACGTGCCTCGGCCCGGGTCAGTTGCCACGGTGGAGGCGTTCGGCCAGGGAACGCGGGAGGTCGGCCTCGAGGATGGCCTCGGCGGCGGCATCGACGTCGTACTCGACACGCCGGTGCTCGGCGGTCATGGCCTCGGTATCGATCACGCACCAGCACGCCCTGGGATCCCCGTCCCGGGGCTGGCCGACCGAGCCGACGTTGACGACCAACAGATCCTCGAGCTCCCGGACGAACGGGACGTGGGTGTGCCCCATGGCCACCCCTCGAGCGTCGCCGACGCTCGGGTGACGGACGATGTCCTCGAGGGCTTCGGTGTGGGTGTCGGGGAACACGTACTCGGTGACCGGGGCCCGGGGCGAGCCGTGGACCAGGTGGATCGTGGCGACCTCATCCTGGAGCGGGAGCTCGGAGAGGTAGGCCATCGACGCCTTGTCGAGCTCGCGGCGGCTGTGCTCCACCCCGGCGCGCGCTGCCGGGTTGAACCAGGCTTCGCCCCCGTGGAGGACGGCCTTGTCGTGGTTGCCCAGGACGGCGGCCTGGCAACGCTCGCGGATCAGCTCGACGCACGCCTGGGGGAACGCGTTGTACCCGACCACATCGCCGAGGAAGACGAGACCGTCTGGGTCGATGTCGTCCACGTCGGCCAGCACGGCCTCCAGGGCATGGAGGTTCGAATGCACGTCGGACAGGAGCCCTAGGAGCACGGACATCCAGACCGTTCGTCCCCTTTAAAGGGGACGGTGGTGCAGCCTGGCGGTTGGTCGGCAAGGAGAGAGGGGCGGTCGGCAAGCGGTCGATCCGCTTGCCGGCGGGCTGGGGGCGGCTCGCGCGCCCGGGCCCGTACAGCCAAGCCAGCTGGACCGCTGGCCGGCGACGGGATCGGGCCTAGGCGACCCTCGGGTCGGCGGGATCGCTTGGGCGGCTCACGCGCGGAACGCGCTAGCTGGAGCCCTTGGTGCGGGTGCCGGCCTGGCCCTTCTTGCCCTGGAAGCGAGCGCTGTCCAGGTCGAGGTCGAAGTCCTCGTCCTTGGCCTCGGCCGCATCGAAGGAGGCGCCGAGGTCCAGTTTGACCTCGTCGTCGTCCTCTTGCTTCTTCTTTTTCTTCAGTTTCCTCGACATCTCACATCACCTCGTTGGTGGTCTCGTAGGGATCGAGCAGACGGAGCCTCTCGGTGCCCCCGTCCTCGGTGAGGACGCGGACCTCGCTCCAGTCTGCCGTGGTAACCTCGTAAGTGTTCAGGATGTCCGACCGGACGGCCGCTCGCGTGTCCGGCGGCGTCCGCATCGCGTCCATGATCTCGTCGTCGTCGACCAGGCGCTCGGTCAGCCCCTCGCGGGTCCGCCGGCCGTAGAGGCTGCGGCCCTCGTTGAGCTCCGAGTACTGCTTGCAGGCCGCCAGCTCGACGAACTCCTCGTGGCCCTTGATATCCTTCTGGCGCTCGATCTCCCGCAGGCGGGCCACCCACTCGATCCGGCGCGCCAGGTTCTTCGTGTTGAAGTTGCCCTCGAGCTCGTCGAGGACCTCCTCCCACATCCGCAGGCCCTGCTTCTCCTCCTCGGTCTCCACGAGCTGCTCGACCTTCTCGAGGTAGTACCGCTGGATCTCCATGGGCGTCATCGTCCCCCCGCCCTTGGTCACGAACGACCACTTCTCGGGCTCCGGGTGCTCGACGTTCTCCCACATGTCCTCCAGCGGGTTCTTGAGCTCCGGCGGGTCGTCGATCAGGCCCTCGTGGGTGGCCTCCAGGATGCCCTGCGTAGCGAAGTGACGCAGGAAGATCGCCGGCTCGCTGAGGATGGCATCCCCGATGATCACGTGCAGCCGCCGGAACCGCTCCGGATCGGCATGCGGCTCGTCCCGGGTATGCAGGATGCCGGTGTTCGACAGGTTGCCGCCGGAGATCAGCTGGCTGGTGAGGTAGGCGCAGGGCGACAGGACGTACTGGTGGTCGATGAAGTCGCCTGCCCCCGTGTAGATCATCCGGCTGACCAGGTGGGGGACCAGGGTCCGCATGTAGGTGTCCGGGAAGTCGACCTCCCGGGGGACGCAGTAGTTCTCGTGGGACCCGTAGCTGACCCCGTCCGGGTCGGTGTTGTTCTTGTACGCGTTGATCTTGACGTTGTGGGCCTCCTCCAGGTTGAGCCGCACCGTGTCCACGATGCGCTCGCCGGCCTTCTCGTAGAGGACCACCTCGCGAGGCGTGAGGACCTCGCTGGTCGCGATCTCCAGGTGGCCGACGTCGAAGTAGGCCCGGCTGCCGTTCTGGAGGAACTCGCCCTCGGCGGCCAGGTTGGATCGCCAGATCAGATCCAGGGCGAGCCGATGGGGATCGATGCCCCTGGGGTTGAGCTTCTCCGAGTACAGCGTGTACTCGTGCTCGGTCCCTTGGATCATCTTGTTCATGGCATCGATCTCCTGGTGGCTGGATCCTGGTCCTCGTGGGGTCAGCGTTGCTGGCGCTTGGGGGTGGGCCCGCTGCGCGGCTCGCTAGGCGCCGGGGCCGGCTCACCGGCCACGGTGAAGTCGGCGAACTCGGCCGGCTTGATCACCTGGAGCAGGCTGTTGACCGTCTGGTTGTCCTCGTTGAGTTGGAAGAAGCGGGAGTTCCCGAGGGTGCGCGTCTCCTCGACGATGCCCTTGTCCGTGAAGTCGTCGAGGACCTTGTACACGGTGGGCCGGGCGACGTCGGCGCCCCGGGAGATCTCCATGATCGTGTGATCGCGGTCGAGCTCCTCGGCCAGGAAGTCGAAGACCTTGGCGTGTGGCGCTCCACCGAACAGGTCTGTAAACATCTTTTACACCGCTGTTCCTTTGTTGAACGTACTTGTACTTGTACCTTGCGTTGTTGCTCTCGAAATGGGGGAACGGGCCAAGACACGACGACGCTCGGGGATCCGGGCGGTTCGGCCTCTGTAGCGACGGATGGCGTCATCGCGCCATCGCCCCATCCGGTCCGGCCGGGGGAACCGGACCCCGCAGCCAGCAGCCTCGCACGAGGCATCGAGAGCACGCCGAGGGCGGGCCCCGTGGGGCACGACGTGCAGATACCCGGGGCCAAGCCAGGACCGGCGGCTTCGGTCGGCCGATGCTCTCCCCCCGCTCCCGTAGGCGGATCCTTGGCCCTCGTGCGCTGCGATGCCACGTCCGTCTGCTCCCGAGGGGAAAGGCTATCCCCCAGGGCCTCTGTTCGAGGCTCCGGTGACCCGGAACAAGGAGCGGGTCCGCGATTTCATGACCCGCCGAGTCGTCTCGCTCCCCCCCGACATCACGGTGGATGAGGCCATCGAGCGGATCGTCGGGGAGGGCCACGTGGGTTTGCCCGTGGCCGACGGGCGCCAGCTGATCGGCTTCATCACCCCCAAGGAGCTCCTGCGCCATCTCGACCAGCGCGATGCCAAGATCGCCGACATCATCGCGCCCGGGACCGTGGTCGCTCACCCGGACATGACCCTGGACGACGCCGCCCGGATCCTGTTCCGGATGGGCGTCAAGGAGCTGCCCGTCGTGGACGACGAGGGCGGGATGGTCGGAGTGGTCTCGACCACAGATATCATCCGCAGCCACATCGAACGGGTGACCCCGTCCAAGATGCAGAAGCTCTGCCAGACCCTGGAGAACCTCTACGACGTGAGCATCGAGGTCGTGCAGAAGCCCATCCAGATCGACAACCTGATGCCGACCCAGAAGCGCATCTACGGCGACGAGCTGGAGGGGCGACGGCTCGAGCTGCTCCGGGGCTTGGCCGAGCCGATCCTGGTCATCGAGAAGGAGCCGCAGAACCTCCTCGTCGACGGCCACCACCGCGTCATCGCGGCCCGCCGGATGGGGAAGTCCAACCTCGATGCCTACGTCCTCAAGCTGGACCGCAACATCGAGCTCGGCCTCGAGCGCAACGCGCGCACGGCCGGCCTGGAGACCCTGGACGACGTGGAGATCAGCGACGAGGGTCAGCACCCCCTGGTCGAGGTCACCACCCGGTTCCTGACCGACGACAAGCCTCAGACCCGCTCGGTCCCGAGGGCCGAGGAAGACGAAGAGAAGGCGGCCTAGACCCGCGCCTCCTCGACGCAGCGCCGACCGGGCGATCGGATCAAGAACCTAGACCAGCGGAGCCAGCGGAGACCACCAGTTGGGAGGCACGGTGTTGCGCGGGTCCGTGCCGGCCAAGGCCATCACGTGGCCGGGCCCCGAGCCAAGTGACTCCACGAAGACGATGGCATGGGCGTCCGTGCTCGCCGCCGGGCGAGCACCCGGACCATGGACAGCTTGCCGGCCCCGTTCCTTGATGGATGGACGAGGTTCTTCCCGGGGCCGGCAAGGCGCCGATGGCCCGAGGAAGAAGCTGGTCCGTGGCAAGCTTTAAGCCCCACCATGAGCAAGGGAGGTGTGCGAGGCGGCATCCGCCGCCGCGCGGCCGGGAGTGGCCGGAGATCGCCTCCAAGCCTCCCAACAGCCTCCCAAGCTCAGCCTCCCGATGCGTCTTGGGCTGCTCTCGGCCGCCTATCCTTCTCACCCCTGCTCCCACCAGGCAGACCCTCGTTGACCATCGGGCCTACCTATAGGCTCTTAAGGCCCCTGCCCTGTTGGGTCGAACGTGTCCGGCCGAAGCTCGCTCCTGTTCGCCTACGGGACCCTCCGGAAGGGCGAGCCCATGCACCATCTGATCGAGAACGCCCGCTTCCTCGGGGAGCGCGAGGTCGAGGGCATCGACCTCCACGGCACCCCCTACGACTTCCCGGCTGCCACCCGGGGACGAGGCCGTGTCCGCGGGGAGGTCTACGAGATCCCGCGCAAGACCCTCGAGGCGGTCGACGTGGCAGACGGCGTGCCTGATCTGTTCACGCGCGAGCGCGTGGGTGGGTACTGGGTCTACCTCTGGGCCCGGGACGAAGACGAGCTTATCTGAACGAGCGCTTGGACCGGTTCCCTCGGGCCAGGATGAGCGCCGTGGCGACCACCATGCCCAGCGTCAGCCATGCACCAGGGCCAGGGGTGGCCTGCTCGGGCTCACCGAACCGATGGATGGCGGTACCCTCGAGCTCCCCTTCCTGGAGCTTGAAGACCAGGTAGCCGTAGCCGTCAGGCACGTCGACCGCCTGATCCAGATCGGCCAGGGCGACACCTTCGCCCTGGCGGAAGCTGACCTCGGCCGGGCCCAAGCGGGAGGTGCCGTCATCCTTGAGCGCGAACACGTCGACGCCTTGGACGCTCTCCGGGACCTCGCGCCCGATGGCGGGGAACACGAGCGTCCCGATGCGAGCCTCGGTCGTCTCGGCAGCGCCCAGACCCAGGTCGTCGGGCGCGGTCACCGTCACGTTGCGGTCGACCTCGAGCCGGCCCGCGTCGAACCGGTCGCCGGCCCGGAACCGCCACTGGAGCTCCACGCTCAGGTTCACCGGTTCATCCAGCGAGACCCGCGCCGGCTGGTCCGCCGCCGGCAGGAGGGTCACGCGGACGAGGTCACCGGTCGCCAACGCGGGATCAGCGTCCCCCAGGTCCCCAGCGCGCAACGAGCGCTCGCCGATCGTGAGCCGCGCCAAGGTGAGCTCCATGGAGAGGTTGGTCTGCTGCAGACTGGCCTGGACCCCGGTCACCTCGACGGACGTCTCCGGATCGATCGTGACGGGACCTTCCAGGAGGACCATGGCTGGCAACCCATCGGCCACCGCAACGGGTCCTCCGTGGACGGTGGTCGACGGCTCCCAGGTCAGATCGAGCCGCTCCCGTTGGAGGTCGCTGAGGCAACCGGCCAGGCTCGGAGCGGCGAGGAGGGCGATCAGGGCCCAAACCAGGGTTCTCTGGCCCACGGGGGTGCCAGGACCTTCCCACACATGACGCCTCCGGTCGCCAGGCTCGAGGGACAGCCCTAAGGCTAAGACCTGGAGCCCGTTTGCCGGCCCATGGGCGTCGACCTGGG
>CAYXGD010000104.1:0-6968 GCA_964464425.1 uncultured Thermoplasmatales archaeon | reverse complement strand
TCTCCTCGAAGAGATCGTTGTGGGCGTTGAAGAAGAAGCTGAACTGCGGGAGGAAGTCGTCGGGATCCAGGCCGCGTTCGACGGCTTGGCGTGCGTACTCCATCCCGTCGGCCAGGGTGAAGGCCAGCTCCTGGGCCGCCGTCGAGCCGGCCTCCCTGATGTGGTACCCGCTGATCGAGAGGATGTTCCACTTGGGCGTGTGCTCCACGGCGTACTCGATGGTGTCGGTGACGACCTTCATCGAGGGCTCGGGGCCCATGATCCACTCTTTCTGAGCGATGAACTCCTTGAGCATGTCGTTCTGGATGGTGCCCCGAAGCTGCTCGAACGGGACGTCCTGCTTCTCAGCCACCGCCAGGTACATCGCCCAGAGCATCGGGGCCGGCGCGTTGATGGTCATCGAGGTCGAGACCTTGCCAAGGGGGATGCCCTCGAACAACCGCTCCATGTCGGCCAGGGAGTCGATGGCGACCCCGCACTTCCCGACCTCGCCCAGGGCGTAATCGGAGTCCGAGTCGTACCCGTACAGGGTCGGCATGTCGAACGCGACCGACAGGCCCGTCTGCCCGTGCTCGAGGAGGTAGTGGAACCGCTGGTTGGTCTCCTTGGGTGTGCCGTAACCAGCGAACATCCGCATGGTCCACTGGCGGCCCCGGTACATGGTGTGGTAGACGCCACGGGTGAAGGGGTACTCGCCGGGGACGCCGAGCTTCTCCTCGGGGTCCCAACCGTCCAGGGTCTTGGGATCAGCTAGCGGGGGGACCTCCTTGCTGGAGACGGTCTTGAAGAACCCGTCCTCCCGTTCGCCCTGCGCCTCGTAGGCGTCCTCCCAGTCCTCGCGCATCTCGTCGATGTCTCGATCCTGGTCGGTCATGGTAGGTCCCCTTGCACCGGGTTGGTCCCCTCAGTCACGCCCCCGGCTTAAAAGGTTAGGTGACCGCCGCCCAGGCAACCCCCCTGAAGGTTCGCTTGTCGCCCACGGAGGTGACAAGACCGTCCTTAATGACCGCTCAGGCGTCCCCGGGCCTGGAAGGCTCTGGGGGCGTCCGGTTTGATCGGGTTGAAGCAACTCTTCGGTATCGTGGCTAGCCTCGTCGTTCTGACCTCAGCCGCGGTGTTCGGCCCGACCGGCGACCAGGCAGGCACCGTCGCGCTGCAAAGCACCCCGGCCGGTGCCAGCCAGCTCGTCGCCCAGGCGCCGGCTCCTCTGAGCCTCGATCAGCTCCCGGTCATCCAGGCCACGACATCCCAGGGCGCGTTGGACCCTCCCTCGGTCGTCGAGGGCACCATCGACCACGTCGAGCTCGTCGCGTCGACCGTCCGCCCAGCCTCCCACGTCGAGCTGGGCGGCGAGGTCCTTCGGGTGCCTGCCGGCGGGACGATCACCATCGAGGGCCTAGCCGGGACGCTGACCACCGGCGAGGACGGCCGTCACCTGGTGGTCACCGCGACCGGCGTGGCCGAGAAGGTCCGCGTCGACCCGCCTCGAGGCACCCCGGTCTCGACCCAGGCGACCAGCCAGACAGGTCTCCTGGCCAGCGACGTCGTCCTCGACGGCGCATCGCTGGCCGGCAACCACCGTTCCGCCGGCGTCTTCGACCGGCTCGAGGCGACCTTGGTCCCACCAGCGGGGTCCTCGCAAGACCACCAAGCGCTGGCAGCCGGCAGCGAGCTGATCAAGATCGAGCAGGAGGTGCCTATCGTCCTGAACGACTACGTCGGTATCGTCGTCACCGTCGAGGCCGACAGCGGGCACGTCCTCCTCCGGGTCGACGGGTTCGCCAACGTGACCGTAGGCGGCACCCCCATCGAGCACGATGTCACCGTCGACGCCGAGGTCAACCCTGGCTCCCTGGCGCCCGACAACCAGCCTCCCGAGGCCGGTTTCTCCTGGGAGACCGACGGCGGGGTCCCGACCGTCGGGCAGCCGATCCACTTCATCGACGAGTCCGAGGATGACCTGTTCGTCAGCAAGTGGCACTGGTCCTTGGGTGACGGCGCCACCTCCACCGAGCGCTTCCCGGACCACACGTACACCGACCCTGGCACCTACACGGTCGAGTTGACGGTCAGCGACGCCCACGGGGGGAGCGACACGGCCAACGCTACCCTGAACGTCCGCAACCCGCTCCCCGAGATCCGCATCACCTGGGAGCCGTCGAGCCCCATCGAAGGCAAGCCGGTCTCCCTCCACGCCGATGTGACCGACCCCGACGGTGGCGAGATCCAGTCCATCGACTGGGAGATCTCCGATGGCTCCACCCACCAGGGTCCCGACGTCGTCAAGACGTTCCCGGACGAGGGTACCTACGCGATCAACGTGACCGCGGTCGACGACGAAGGCGACCGCGCCTGGCAGAACCAGACGCTCCGGATCCTCAACGCGCCCCCGACCCCCGCGTTCGTGGTCATCCCCGAGTCGCCGGTCGCCGGGCAACCGGCCACGCTGCAGTCCGAGAGCTTCGACCCGGGTGACGGCCAGATCGTCAACACCACCTGGGAGGTCAGCGGCCTCAACCACCCGCTGTACGGTCCCACCGTGGACGTGACCTTCCCGCGGGACGGCGAGGTCGCCGTCGAGATCACCGTGACCGACGACGACGGTCGCAGCGCCTCCAAGACCCGGAAGGTCGACGTCCTCAACCCGGCCCCCCAGGTCACCATCACCCACACACCAGCCATCCCCAACCCGGGGCAAACGGTCTCGTTCGTCGCTCAGGTCGAGGACGATGACCTCCCGGAGTCCGCCACCTGGACCTTCCCGGGTGACGTCACGCGCACCGGCATGGCCGTCAACGTCGCCTTCCCCACCGGGGGCCTCAAGACCGTCACGGTCGAGGTCACCGACGCCGACGGCGCCACCGGGGAAGCGACCAAGGAGGTCGAGGTCAACCACGCACCCCTGGTCAACCTGACCACCAGCTCGACCAGCGTCCCGACCAACCAGACGGTCACCCTGGACGCGGTGACCTCGGACCCTGACGGCTCGGTCGTCGCGACCCTCTGGGTGGTCGACGGTCTGGAGGTCGGCAACGTCTCCGCCTGCAGCCTGACAGAGCCCCAGGCCGGGCTGACCGAGGCGATCTGCTCGTGGGAGGAGGACGGCGCGCACACCTTCACCATCAGCGCCACGGACGACGACGGAGCCACGACCAGCAACACCACGACGATCCAGGTCACCAACCGGGCCCCCGTCCTTGACCCTGGCATCGACGGAGGCCACGCCAACGAGGACGAGACGACCGTCTTCCAGGCCAACGCCACCGACCCGGATGGCCCGGAAGCCGCCATCAACGTCACCTGGCGGGAAGGCGGTGAGGCCGTCGGGTTCGGCCAAGAGCTCCACCGCACCTACTCGCAGCCCCAGGACGTCACCCTCACCGTCACGGCCCGTGACGCCGACGGCGGGAGAACCACCGAGGAGCTCTCGTTCCACGTGAACGGGAGACCCTCGGCGACGATCGACGGTCCCAGTAGCGTCGTCGCCGGCCAGTCGGCGACCTGGACCGCCCAGGCCGACGATCCGGAGGGCGACAGCCTCGACTACACGTGGACCGTGGACGGGAGCACGGTGGGGACCGGCCGCCAGCTCACCCACACGTTCCCGACCGGCGGGACCGAGACCCTGGCCGTCGAGGTCACCGACGACCTGGGCGCCAGCCGGACGGCCCGGCTCAGCGTGCAGGTCACCAGCCCGCCTCTCGACGTGGACCTCACCGTCGACGATGGGACACCCCTGGCCGGCCAAGAGGTCACCTTCAGCGTCGACACCAACGGCCGCCCGGTCGAAGGGATCGATTGGACCTTCGATGCCTTCCAGAGCGGCACCACGACGCTTTCGACCGGGGCTGGCGTCGCCACCCTCGATCACACCTTCCAGACACCCGAGCACGTCCAGGTGACCGCCCGCGTGACCTCCGACCGGGGTTCGACGGCCCTGGCCAGCGTCGACGTCCGCGTCTTGGGCGCCAGCGGGTTCGAGGTCGCCCTGGAGCCGCGCTTGCCCGACAGCACCTGCCTCGACCACGACACAAGCGGCGTCTCGGTCAAGCTGAGCAACCAGCAGACCGGCCAGACGCTGACGGCCGCCACCGCTGGGACCTACGCCCTGGCCGACGGTCCGGGGTGCCTGCTCGAGGGGAGCTTCCCGTCCGGCACCTGGTCGGTCGGCGACGGCTTGGGCCTGGAGGTCAAGGTGGGCTCCGGGGTCACGGTCTCGGCCCCAGGGTTCAGCGCCAGCGGGAGCCTGTCCCTCACGCCGTTGAACCTCGATGCCGCGGAGCTCGACATCATCGACCTCGCCGTGGCCGACCGGACCGACGATGGGCCGGCCAACCTCGACGAGGACGCCCCTGGCTCGACGTACCACTCGCCTGCCGAGGACGTCGAGGTCACGGGCAGGCTGGTCTGGCTCACCGGCCAGCCGGTCGTCGGCTGGGAGCTCGACCTGGCGGCCACCTACGAGGGTCCCTTCGTGGAGGCGCTTGGCGAACCCTACGCCGAGTGGACCACGCAGACCGATCAAGGCGACGGGACGTTCGTGACCGAGGTCCCCAAGATCCTCCTCGAGGGGCGGCCGATCAGCCCCGACCTCGAGGTCGCCTACCTGCCTGGGCAGTACACCGTGGCCGTGACGGCCAGCGGGGGACCGGGGGCAGCGGCGACCTCGACGACGACCTTCACGGAGGACCCGGCTGGCTTCTTCGGCGCGCTCGACCAGCCGATCCCCTAGGCCGGCCACCGAGCCTCGAGGAAGGCCTTGAGGACCACGAGAAGGCTCTCCAGCGTCCGCTCCCCCTCGTCAAGGGGCGGGGCGTACTCGACCACGTCGAACACCCGGCACGACCGGGCAGCGGCCTCCACGGCGGCCCTGGCCTCGTCCAGGGTGAACCTGCCGGGTCCCGGCGCGGAGACACCTGGCGCCAGAGGCTGGGAGAGCGCATCGGTGTCGAACGAGAAGCACGCCGCTGGATCACCTGACACGGCCTGCTCGACCGCAGGGGCGACCCCGCGCTCGCGGACCTCCTCGAGGCTCTCCCAACGGACACCCACCTGGTCGGCCCAGGTGGCCAGCTCGTCGAAGTTGGATCGGGCCAGCGCTCCGGGGTCGTCGGGTCTCACGATGCCCAGCGGGTGAAGATCCTCGGCCGCTACGATCCCCTCCTCGACCAGCCGCCGGAAGCTGGAGCCGGAGGTGTGGACAGGCTTGTACGGCCGCATGTCGAGGTGGACGTCGAGGTAGGTCACGGAGACGGTGCCGAGCTCGCCGGCAGCCCCGCGAACGGTCGCGTAGGTGGTCCCGTGATCCCCGCCGAGGACCACCGGGTAACCGCCGGCCGCGAGCACCCTGCCGACGGCTGTGCTGAGAGCCTCGAGGTCGCTCTCGAGGCTGTCCGGTCGGTTCTGGACATCGAGGCGTTCGACCGCGTGACCATGGGGCAGCAGGCCCTGGCGGTCCAGCGCGGCCAGGAGACGCTCGGGGCCTTGGGCCGTCCCCGGTCGCCCGTCCAGGTTGCGTACGCCCTGGTCCAACGGGGCCAGGATGATCGTGGGAGCGTCGGCGGCGGCGGGGACCCGGGGCACGGGCGGTCAGGCCGGCGCAAGGGTTTCAACGTTGAGGCCGGTGGATGGGCGTGGACCTGGTCACCTTCGACCTCGACGGGACCCTGATCAGCACCACGGTCTTCCAGGCAGCGGCTGATGGCCTGGGGTTCGGGGACGAGATCGAGCGGTACGATCGTCACTTCTTCGCCGGCGTGCTCTCCCTGGAGGCGACGTTCATGGTCGAGCACCGGCTCTTCCAGGGTCTGGACAGGCCGACCGTCCAAGCGGCGCTGGCGCGCGGCCCATGGCTCGAGGGCATCGAAGCCACGGTCGAAGCGCTGCGCGCCCAGGGGAGCGAGGTCTGGGTGGTCACCGACCAGCCGGACTGGGCGGTCGAGGTCCTCGAACGGTGGGGGATCCAGGATGGCGTGCACGCCACGACCCACACGCGATCCAACGGTGAGATCGGATCGGTGGACCGGTACGCGTTCGAGAAATGGCCTGTGCTCGCGGATCGGCTATCAGAGGTGGGGATCGCTCCTGAGAGGGTCTGCCACATCGGCAACGGATCCAACGATATCCCGGTGTTCGAGAACGTCGGTCGCGCGATCGCCTTGAACCCTTCCGGTCCCACGGTCCAAGCGGCAGCCGATGCTACGGTGGAGGGGAACGATCTTGCCGACGTGCTACCGCACGTGACGGCGTGACGGACCTACTGGCTCGCTTGGGCGCGGAGCTTGTTGAGCTCCTCGCCCACCTGGCGGACGAGCACCGCCTTGGAACCGCGGACGGGGACCAAGACACGTCCTTCGCCCCTGTCCCAGCGGGCCGGGTGGTGCTTACCCTTCTCAAGCGTAGGCTTCAAACGGAGGCTCGCGCAGGCCTTGGCGACCTGCTCGGCGGTCGGCGACGGGATGGCGATGTCCTTGGCCACACGGCGCAGCGGCCGTTTGGCCTTGCTATCGAAGTAGGCAGGGTACAGGACGTACTTGTCGTCGTGCCGTGAGACCATGGCGCCGGAGCTCCCGGTCCTAGTCGATCAGGACCGCGTTGATGACGCCGTCCTGGCCGGGCCGGGAGGTCACGCGAGCGCGACCCTTGTCGGTCTGGAGGATCGCACCCTTGGTGATGAGGTTCCGTCGCACGTAGTGGATGTTGGCGGGGTTCTCCACGACGCTCTGGATCTCGGCTTGGGTGGTCTTCCCGTCGGCGGTGTCGGTGACGTTGGCTGTCTGGGCCCGGACGACCCGGACGCGCTGGTTGCCGCCACGGATCCGGTCGACCGTGCGCTTCTCTTCGCCGATGGTCGGGAGCTGCGTCTCGCGACCGATCTCGAACCGTCGCTTCCCGCGGTGCCGGATGAGCCGGCCACCGCTGGGTTTCCGACGGGACTTGCCCTGCCAGAGTGCCATCGCGCGGCGATA
>CAYXGD010000103.1:0-7023 GCA_964464425.1 uncultured Thermoplasmatales archaeon | reverse complement strand
GGCAGGCCCTCGAGCTCGATCGCCCGGGCCTCGCGGGGGTCGACGCTCTCCATGAGCTCCTCGACCTTGAGGTCCAGGCCCTCCTCGCCCCGGTAGAACCGCTCCAGGTAGGGCTTCCAGTCGGCCTTGCCGGCGGCGATGGCGTCCAGGGCCTCCTCCATCTCGGCGGTGAAGTCCGTGTCCACGAGCCGCCCGAAGTAGCGCTCGAGGAACTCGGCCACGAAGAACGCCTTGAACGTCGGCACCAGCGAGCGGCCTTCCTTGATCACGTACTCGCGGTCCTGGATCTTGTCGAGGATCGCTGCGTAGGTGCTCGGACGGCCGATTCCCTCCTCCTCGAGGGCCTCGACCAGGCTGGCCTCGGTGTACCGGGCTGGCGGTTGGGTCTCGTGGGGCCGGGCCTCCAGGTCGCGCAGGTTGGGCTTGTCGCCGACCTCGAGGCGAGGCAGTTGGTCTGCCTTGGATCGGGTCGGCCAGGCCAGGCGGTAGCCCTCGAAGGTGGTGTGCTTGCCGGTGGCCTTGAACCGGGCCTCGGCGGCATCGACGAGCACGGTCGTGCTCGTGTACTTCTCGTTGGGCATCTGGCTGGCCAGGGTGCGGCGGTAGATCAGGTCGTAGAGCTTCTCGTGGGTGCCCGAGAGACCTGTCTCGGACGGCGCCGTGAAGGTCGAGCCGGCCGGACGGATGGCCTCGTGGGCCTCCTGGGCGCCCTCGTCCTCGCCGCGGGCGTAGGGGCGCCGGTGGTGCAGGTCGCTGCCCCACTTGTCGGTGATCGCCTTCCGGGCGCCCTCCAGGGCTTCATCGGACAGGGCGATCGAGTCGGTCCGCATGTAGGTGATCCACCCGTCCTCGTAGAGGTCCTGGGCGACGCCCATGGCTTGGCCGGGTGAGAGGTTGAGCCGGCCGCTGGCCTCCTGCTGGAGGGTGCTGGTCTTGAACGGGACCGGCGGCTTGGACTGGCGGTGGCGCTCCTGGACGTCGACGACGGTCCAGACCTCGTCGGGCAGGCGGCTGGCCAGGTCGGTCGCCTGTTCCTCGTCGACCAGGACGACGTCGGCGTCCTCCTTGAGCTGGCCGGTCTCCTCGTCGAAGTCGGCCCCGGTGGCCACGCGGGTGCCGTCGAGCTCGAAGAGGGTGGCCTCGAAGGTCTTGTTGGCTTGCTCGAGCAAGGCCTGGAGGTCCCAGTAGGTCCCCGAGCGGAAGGCCCGTCGCTCCCGTTCCCGGTTGACGACCAGGCGCACGGCTGGCGTCTGGACGCGGCCGGCTGAGAGGTTACCGCCGATCTTCCGACGGAGCAGGTCGCTGAGCCGGAAGCCGTAGAGACGGTCGAGGATCCGCCGGGTCTCCTGGGCTTGCACCAGGTCCATGTCGATGTCCCGCGGGTTCTCGAGGGCGGCCTGGATGGCCTCCTTGGTGATCTCGTTGAAGACCATCCGCTTGACGGGCACCTGGGGGTTGAGCGCCTCGGAGAGGTGCCAGCTGATCGACTCCCCCTCCCGGTCTTCGTCGGTGGCCAGGTAGAGCGCGTCGGCTTTCTTGAGCTCCTTCTTGAGCCGCTTGATGTGCTTGCCGCTGCCGCGGATCGTGATGTAGATCGGCTCGTAGCCCTCGTCGACGTTGACACCCAGGTCGGCCCAGTCCTCGTCCCGGATGGCCTTGGGGGCCTGCTTGCGGCCGGCGGGCAGATCCCGGATGTGGCCGTAGCACGAGTCGACCTTGAAGTCGCTGGGCAGGAACTTGCGGATGGTCTTGACCTTGGCAGGCGACTCGACGATCACGAGCTTGGACATGGCGCGTCTCCAACCGGTCCCGGTGCCGGCCAGCCAGGTGGCGTGGCCTGCATCGGGCTGGCTGACCCGTCGGGCGGTCAACGTGTAAAAGGCTTTGGGTTAACGGACGACGGGGCTGGTCGGCGGGGCCGGGGCCGACCGCTTCGCGGTCCTCCTCCCGGATCAGAAAGGAGATGTTTTCTAATCGGGTCGGGGGCAAGTGATCGCCGCTGCTTGCCGCAGGGTCCCGGACGCCGAGGCCCCCTCCCCTAGTACGTGCTGGTCCCCCCACCCTCGGCGCCGCCGGTGGCCCGTGGCTGGAGGTCGACGGACAGATCGTCGATGAAGTGGTGGACCTCGGTCTCCCAGACCACGCTGATCCCGACGGCGACGTAGAGCTGCTCGACGCCCTCGGGCGTGGTCCAGTTGAAGCCGTAGGTCTGCCAGCCCTCGGTCTGGTGCAGGGGCTCGCGGATCCCGGCGACCTTCCCATCCTCGCTCTCACCGGGCTGGCCGTCCTGGCTCCGGGGGAAGCTCTCCTCGTCGGTCGGCGGGCGCGTGCTCAAGGAGAGGACCAGGTCGGTGATCTGGTTGAAGCTCTCGCTCTGGCTCCACGCCTGGACGCGGACCGTCGCATCGTAGCTTGCGGCCTCGGCGACATCGATGGGCCGGACGATCCAGATCGTGCCATCGTCCTGGCTGCCGTCGATGAACATCCGGACCGAGCGATCCCCGCTGGTCGCTGCCTCGTCGGAGAGCCCGATCGACCAGTTCACCGTCTCCCCCTCCCGGTTGGGATCGTCGGGGACATCGCTACCCTGCTCCCAGGCCGCGAGATCCTCCTCGAACCGGTCGAGGAGCTGGACCCGCTGGGGTCCCTCGTCGGCGACGCATCCGGCCAGGGAGATGGACAGCAGGGCGACGGTCAGCAAGAGGTCGCGGACGGTCATCGACCCGCCAACGGGGCGCCGACCCAAGAGCCTCATGGTCCGGCACGCGAACGGTCCCGGCGGGGGCCAGCGGCCGGGTCGAACCACCGGGCTACATGGTCGAGGAGCCCGTAGGGACCCACGATGGCAGCCATCGAGGTCGAGGGCCTGGTCAAGCGCTACGGCGACCTGACCGCCTTGGACCATCTCAACCTCGAGGTCCCGGACGGCGAGCTGTACGGCCTGTTGGGCCCCAACGGCGCCGGCAAGACCACGACCCTGGAGATCCTCACCGGCCGGCGCACCCCCGAGGCGGGCGCTGCCCGGGTCCTGGGGATCGACCCCGTGGCCCGCCCCGTCGAGGTCCGCGCCGCCGTCGGGATCCTCCCCGAGCGCAGCTCGCCGCCCAGCTTCATGTCCGGTCGCGAGTACCTGGCCTTCGTGGGGGCGGTGCGCGGCCTGCCTGAGGACGAGCTGGACGAGGTCACGGCCCGCTGGGCGACCGAGCTGGACCTCGAAGGCAAGCTCGACACCCTGGCCGCCGACCTCTCCCGGGGCCAACAGCAGAAGGTCATGATCGCCGCGGCCTTCCTGCACGATCCCGGCCTCGTCTTCATCGACGAGCCGCTGGCCAACCTGGACCCCCTAGCTCAGGCCCAGGTCAAGGACCACCTGGTCAGCTACCAGGACGCCGGCGGCACCGTGCTGCTCTCCACGCACAACGTGGCCGTGGCCGAGGAGATCTGCACCCGGATCGGCATCCTGGACCGTGGTGAGCTCGTCGACGAGCTCGATCCTGCCGGCCTCGACCGGCCGCTGCTCGAGGTCTTCGTCGAGCGCATCCAAGCCAACCGGGAGGTCCCCCATGGCTGACGGGCTGACCGGTCGTCTGCTCAAGGAGATGACCCGGGAGGAGTGGCGCCTGCACAGCCGGTTGTTCGGCGGCGCCCGGTTCGCCGCGTTCCCTCTGGTCGTCGCCGCCCTGGTCGCGGTCACCACCGAGCTGCTGGTCCGGACCGGTACCGACCTGACCCGGGTGGCCGGCGGCCTGCACGGGCTGGTCTTCCTGCTCGGCCTCCAGACAGGCACCATCGGCCTGGTCGGCCGGGACATGCTGCGGAACCTCCTGGGCGATCTCACGCTGATCCTCTCGGCCTCCCGGACCCTGCCGGTCGACCACCGGCGCCTGTTGGGTCTCTTCGTCGTCAAGGACGTCGGCTACTACGCGGTCCTCTTCCTCCTGCCGGTGGCTGTGGGCCTCCTCCCGGTGCTCCTGGCAGGCGGCACCCTGGTCCCCGGCCTGCCCCCGGGCCTCCAGGTGCTGGCCAGCTGGGTCACCCTGATCCTGACGTTCACGTTGGGCCTGGCCACCACCTTGCTCGGCGTCGGCCTGGCCAGCCGGGGCCTGCCCGGGCCTGTCGTGCTGCTCCTGCTGGCCGGCACCCTGGTCGGCCTGTGGGCCATCGGGGTCGACCTGCTGGCCTGGACCCCGCTGGCGCTCACCCAGAGCCCCGGGCCAGGGCGCATCGCGATCGCCGTCGCGCTGCCCGTCGTGCTATCCCTGGCCGCCGGTTGGATCATCGACGTCGAGGCCCAGGCGCCGGCTCGGCGCACCCGGCCGGCCTTCACCCGGTGGCGTAGCATCCTGGGCGACCCGGTGGCCACCAAGAGCCTCCTCGACCTGCACCGGAGCACCGGTGGGATGGCCAAGGTCCTCTTCTCTGGCGGGGTGCTCTTCCTCGTCAGCATCGGCCTGTTCGAGCTGGCCAGCAGGATCACCGGGCTCTCGCCCTCGGTCGGCGTCTGCTTCGGTGCGATCCTCGGCCTGACCTCGTTCACGACCTACAACTGGCTCACCCAGCTCGACGACGTCGGCGGCTACCTTGCGCTCCCGCTGGACATCGCGGATGTGATCCGCGCCAAGATGCGCGCCATGCTCGTCCTCGGTCCGCCGGTGGCCTTGGGCCTGTTCGCTGTGGCTGTGGCCTGGCAGGGGACCCCCTGGCTCGACGCGCTGGTCGGCGTGGCCCTGCTGCTGGGCGTGGGCACCTACATCTTCGGCCTGACCGTCCGCATGGCGGGCCTCTCCCCCAACCGGTTCCTCTTCGACGCGCCCCGGTTCGCCACGTTCTCGGTGGCCATGATGCTGCCCATGGTCCCGGCGTTGGTGGCCGGCCTCGCGCTGGCGCCCCTGGCGCCTGGCCTGGCCGGCGGGCTGGCCGGGCTCTCGCTGGCCATGGCGGCGGCGGGTGTGATCCTCTACCGCCGGGCCCTGGCCCACCCGCCGACGGTCGAGGACGGAGGGTGAGCCCGAGCCAGGGTCCTCCTCCGCCACCCTCATGACCCGGCCCCACGTTGCTGGCCTGTGGCCGAGGACATCGACGTGCCCTACTACGGCCAGACCAGCGAGTTCAGTTGCGGTCCGGCGTGCGTGCTGATGACCTGCGCGGCCATCGACCGGGATCCCTTCGAGCTCTCCCGGGTGGCCGAGTTCCAGGTATGGCGCCGGACCTGCCTGATCGGCCTGGGCGGGACCGACGCGTTCGGCTTGTCCCTCCCTTACCTCGACCGGGGCTTCGAGCTCCGGGTCTTCAACGAGACCTACCCGACCATCCCCCACGACCTGCTGACCAGCTTCCTGACCGAGGAGGACGCGCGGCTCACCGAGCTTTCCAGCATGATGGCTCGTGACGAGCTCGTCGCCGCTGGTGTCGAGGTGATCGAGCAGGCCCCGACGGTGGCCGACGTGCTCGAGGGCCTGGCGGCCGGCTGGATCCCCAACTGCCTGGTCGGCATGCAGGAGGTCCACGGGGAGGAGATCCCCCACTGGGTCGTGGCCTGCCAGGCCGACGGCGAGACCGTGACCCTCCACGACCCCTACGGGGACGACGGAGAGGCCATGGTCGTACCTCACGACCGCCTCCAACGGATGCTCGACGACATCGAGGACCTGGGCTGCTCCCGGGCGCTGGTGTGGGTGCGGGGGTAGCGCTTTTGCCGTGGCGCCGGCCTACCCGGCGCCATGAAGCGCGTCCACGTCTACCTCGAGGGCAAGGTGCAAGGCGTCTTCTTCCGGGACAGCACCCGCAAGCAGGCCAGCAAGCTCGGCGTCGAGGGCTGGGTGCGCAACCTGCCCGATGGCCGGGTGGAAGCCGTGTTCGAGGGGGACCCGTCGGCGGTCGATGAGATCCTGACGTGGGCGGAGACCGGTCCCGCGCGAGCCCGCGTCGAGGGGATGGAGGTCGACGAGCAGGCACCCGAGGGCACCTTCGATGGGTTCGAGGTCCGCTCGACGCCCCGAGGGTAGGCAAGCGCGGCAGGGGGTTCGGACGGGCCCTCAAATAGCCGCCCCACCGAACCTAGGGGTAGGGAACCTCTATGCCCGAGAACGTACCGCAACCCCCGAAGACCGGAGCCGAAGCAGCCGAAGGCCTGGTGCACGCGCACCGGACGGCCAAGGTGATCGAGCTCGTCGGCGCGTCGACCAAGAGCTTCGAGGACGCCATCGAGCACGCCCTGGAGGATGCCAGCGCCAGCACGCGTGGCATCACCGGCGCGCACGTCGAGAACATGAGCGTCCGCTGCGACAACGGCAAGATCACCGAGTACAAGGTCGACCTCAAGGTCGCGTTCGGGATCGAGCGGACCCAGGCACCGTAGCCCCAGGTCCGCTTGCCGGCGGCCAGCCCCGCCCCCAGGCTAGAGCAGAGCCCAGGTCACCACGCCGAAGGCCGCGTCCCCGCTTCGACGATGGGGGCGAGCAGCAGAGCGATGGCGCGCGCCCCCGTCAGGGATCACCCTCCGGCCAGCTGGTTCCAGAGCCTGTAGAGCCGCTCGTCGGGTTGCTCCAGCAGGCGCCAACGGGCCTCGACGTTCCCCTTCTCCACGTGCAGCGCAGCCATCTCGATCTGGGCGCGGTAACGCTCGATCGCGTGGCCGGCCTTGAGGGCCCCGCTGTCCACGGTGATCAGCCCCATCTCCTGGAGCTTGTTGATCCGTCGGTAGGCGGTGCTCTTGGGGATGTCGGTGGCCTCGATGATCTCCTGGGCGGCGATCGGGCGATCCTGGGAGAGCGCGAGGATCTGGCGATCGTGGGGGTTCTGGAGAGCTTCCATCACCGCCTCGGCGTCGATCCCGGGGACGTCACGCCGTATGAACACGTTCAGGGATGACGGGCGCATCGCCCAAGAACCTTGCACCACCGGCCCTGGGGACGGGGGTCGGCCACGTTCCGAGCGGTTCAAGGACCCTGGGACCCATCGCCCGGCATGCTCCCACGCCGGGTGCTCGACCTGTTAGGGGCCGGCCTCGTCGCCGCTGGCATC
>CAYXGD010000102.1:0-7034 GCA_964464425.1 uncultured Thermoplasmatales archaeon | reverse complement strand
GCTACATGCGCGACGCCAAGATCACCGAGATCTACGAGGGGACCTCGGAGATCCAACGGATCGTCATCAGCCGCGGCATGCTCCGGTAGGCCGGGCGGCGCGCCCTGCGGCCACCGCGACCACGGCATCCCGGCGACGTCCTCCCACGTCCCCGGCTGTCCAGGGGAGCCTGGTCCGAGGGCGTGTTGCCCAGGCCCGAGCGTCAGGCCAGCCGCGGGTAGACGAAGCCCAGCACGACCCCGAAGACCAGGTGGCCCACCAGGCTCTGGGGGTTGATGTTCGGGATCGAGGCCCCGGCCGGTGCTGCCCCGACCAGCGACAACCAGACCGGCATCACGAACACGGCGGCGACCAGCCAAACGAGCACGCCGTACCCGGCCCCGAGGCCGAGCCACCGCCAGGTCGAGGACCTGCCACCGGCCAGGCCCAACTGGGCGATGATGGCAGCGAACAAGGCGGCGAACACCACGCTGTGGATCAGATGGGCGATCCAGCCCGCCAGCGCGGTCTCCATCCCGTACAGGGCCCCGATCAACGGCATGATACCCATCACGAACCGGATCATCAGGCCCATCACGACACCGGCGATCAAGCCCCCGCCGATCACGGCCTGCCACTGGTCGGCGCTCCACGTCCTCAGATCCAGCCTTGCGGTCTCGGCAGCCATCGACCTTCCCTGGGTCCGCGACCCCAAAGGCCTTGGCTCGCGACGGTGCAAGGTACCCTCCAAGGGTTCCACGCCCCGGCGCAGAACCCTGACCTCGGCGGGCCAGAGACGCGGGCCTGAACCTCTTTACCTAGGCACCCCCTTCCCCGCCGAGATGCTCCAGGTCACAGTCGAACACGGCGACATCACCTCCTGGGAAGGCGACCTGATCGTGGTCAACCTCTTCGAGGACACCGATCGACCCGGTGGCGCCACCGGCGCGGTTGACAAGGCCCTCGGCGGGACCATCGCCAAGGTCATCGAGCAGGGGGATCTGTCGGGCAAGCTCGGTCAGACCCGGCTGATCTACAACGATGGCGAGGCGCTGGCCGCCGACCGGGTGCTCGTCGTGGGCCTGGGGGACCAGGACAGCTTCGATCTGGATGCCGCCCGGCGGGCCACCGGCAAGGCGGTCAAGGCCATCGAGGGCACGAAGGCCGAGACAGCCGCCACCGTGGTCCACGGTGCCGGGGCCGGCGGGCTCGACCCCGCCGAGGCTGCCCGGGCCCTCACCGAGGCCGCCATCTCGGTGACCTACACGTTCAAGCGGAAGGCCAAGAGCGGGGACGACGAGGACGAGAGCGGCGAGCTGGCCAGCCTCACCGTGCTCGAAGCCGACGAGGCCGCGCTCCCGGCCATCGAGGAGGGCGTCACCAGGGGGAACACCGTGGCCAACGCCCAAGCCATCGCTCGGGACATCGCCAGCTTCTCCGGCGTGGAGGGCACAGCCACCAACATCGCTAAGCTCGTCTCCAAGGCCGCCGAGGACGTCGGGTTGACGTGCAGGGTGTTGGGCCCCAAGGGCATCGCCGACGAGGAGATGGGCGGCCTCCAGGCTGTCAACCAGGGCAGCGACGAGGAAGCCCGCTTCGTGATCCTCGACCACGACCCAGGCGATGCCGATACCACCGTGTGCATCATCGGGAAGGGTGTGACCTTCGACACCGGCGGTATCTCGATCAAACGCTCCAAGGGCATGGCCGACATGCGCTACGACAAGGGCGGTGCGGCGGCCACCATCGGGACGCTGGTCGCCGCTGCCAGCCTGGACCTGCCGGTCCGGGTGATCGGGCTCACGCCGCTGACCGACAACATGCCCAGTGGCAAGGCCACCAAGCCCGGTGACATCATCACCATGCGCTCGGGCCGGACGGTCGAGGTCATGAACACCGACGCCGAGGGCCGGCTGATCATGGCCGACGCCCTGGACTACGCCAAGCAGTACGACCCGGACTGGACCCTGGACATGGCCACGCTCACGGGCTCGGTGAGCGTCGCCCTGGGGACCCAGGCCATCGGTATGATGACCGAGGATGACGCGCTCGCTGAGCAGCTCGAAGCCGCCGCCGCGACGAGCCACGAGCGGGTCTGGCGCTTGCCGTTCTACGAGGAGTACGAGAGCCAGCTGGACAGCGACATCGCCGACTGCCAGAACGTCGGCGGTCGCAACGCCGGGGCGATCACCGCCGGCAAGTTCCTGGCGCCGTTCGCGCCAGAGCCCTGGGCGCACCTGGATATCGCCGGGGTGGCTTGGAACAAGGACAAGCCTTGGTACAACGGTGACTACTACCCCAAGGGGGCCACGGGCGCAGGGGTACGCCTGCTGACCACGTGGCTCGAGGGGCTGTCGTCAACGTAGAAGGATTAGCTGGGCCAGCGGGATGCGCCCACCCTCGGAGACCTCGATCTTGAGGTCCTTGCCATCGGTCAGACGCTGGTGGGTGCGGACGGCCGCGGTCAAGCCGGCCACGTACTCGCGCAGGTTCTCGTGAGCCTTGCCGCCCAAGCTAAGCGTATCGCGGTTCTGGTTCGCCAACGGGATGCCTCCGGGGCTCCGGTCGGCTCGGGGGGTCTTAAGGTTTTTCGGGCCGCGCTAGGCAAGTGCCCGGAAGGAGAAGAACCAGCGGTGGTGACACCGGGCGCTCAGGCCGGTGCCTCGGCGCTGAAGGGATCGTTCACTGGAGGAGCGCGCACTCGTCGGAGGTGAGGTCCTTCTCGCGAACCTCCACCTTGTACGCGTCGGTCCCCTCGACAGCGACCTTGCGGTCGAGCGCATGCATGAACTCGCGGAGGTAATCCCCCAGGTTCGCGAAGTCTTGGACGTTCATCATCTCGCCCTCGTACCTTCCTCGGGCGGCAGGCGACCTTAAAGGTTGCTCGTGGGACCTCGGGGACCCCGGCCCTGTTCCCCTTCCCCCCACGCCCGTTCCGCCCCCCCGATGGCCGTGCATGTCGGGGCCCCCGGGGACCCGGGTGGACTCTCGTGGGCGCACATTTATCTGCCCTGCGGGGTCTGGGCCGGCTGTGTCAACGCTCGTTCCTGTCCCGACCCGCTACTTCGTGGTGAGCGGGGCTGCGACCTCGCCCGTCTCCGATCTCAACGCCTTCGACCAGGCGCTGTTGGAAGCTGGCATCGGTGAACAGAACCTCGTGGCTGTCTCCTCGGTCCTCCCTGAGGGGGTCGAGGAGGTCGAGCCCGAGGAGATGCCGATGGGTGCGATCACCCACTGCGTGCTCGCCCAGCAGCGGGGCACCGAGGGGGAGACGGTCTCCGCCGGTATCGCGTACGCCCGCCGCGCCGACGGGAAGGGCGGCTACGTCGCCGAAGGGCACGGCCACATGGGTGCCAAGGCGCTGCAGGAGATCCTCCAGTGGAAGATGAACGAGATCGCCAAGCACCGGGACGTCAAGCTCGATAGCATCGACTACGTGATCGAGGACCTCGAGGTCCCGATGGACCACTACGGGGCCTGCATCACGGCGCTCGTCCTCCTGCCGTGACCCCGGTGTCGACCGTTCGGGATGCCCGGAGGGACCGCCGGTGAGCTACCAGGTCATCAGTTGCCGGCAGTGCGGCGCCCCGCGCATCGTGGAGACCAAGCGGAAGACGACGCAGTGCCCACGCTGCGGCTCCCGGCTGGACCTCGAGCGGGTCCTGGTCCACGCGGAGACCGGCTCGATCGAGGAAGCTCGCGACGCGGTCGGTCAGATCAACGCCCAGCGGGCCGGGGGGGAGCTGCTGCGCCAGCCAGAGCCTCAACGGGTCGAGCCTGCCGACCGGATCGACGAGGCCCTCCAGCAGGCCCGGGACGTCACGGGCCAGGCCATGCGCGTGAAACTGGCCGCACAGGGGCTCAGCGACACGTTCGGGACCTTCGACGAGGAGCAGTGGATCGATGCTCTCGAGCGGCTGGACATCCAGGAGGGCCGAGCCCGGGAGCACCTGGAACGCCTGGCCCAGATGAGCATGGTCGCCCAGCCGCAGCCTGGCAGCTACACGTGGGTCGGCTGACCACCGAAGAAGACCGGCGCCTCGGTCAGATCGCGGCGAACTGCTCGTTGACCGCATCCATGAGTCGTGGGTAGGGCACGATCCCCGAGAAGCGGGCCTTCTCGGCCCAGCGCTCGCCGAAGATCAGCCGTTTCTCCCGGGTGGCGATGACCGTGGTCGGCACCGATTTGACCCCAAGCTCACGCGCCAGGGCCTTGTTCCGGTCCACGTCGACCTGCAAGAAGACGATGGGGTCCTCGGCACGTTCCTCGGTCAGATCGTGCGCCAGGCGCTGGAACACCGGATCGTAGCGGCGACAGGGCCCACACCAGCTGGCGGAGAAGTCGATGACGACGAGCTGAGCGTCCTCACCGACCTGATCGAGATCGGGGCCGTCGAAGTCGTCCCTCAGGACCGTCACAACGTACCATGGGGGCACCCGAGGACAAAAAGCTTCCCTTATGTACCTCGAAGTGGCGCCCCTGTGACCTGTGCATCACGTGGAGGTTGGGCTGAGGAGGGGTAGTTGGACCCCGATCTCGCTGACCGTCACCGCGCCCGGGGTCCTCTCGGCGTTGGTGCCGTACTGCTCGTTCCAGGTCGCCACCCGGAGCCCGATGGCGTGATCGTCGCCAAGCTCCGCGGCCACGCCGCCCAGGTCGACGGAGAGCTCCTCGGCGTCGGTGGCGGACTCGATCCGGAGCGGGGTGACCTGGCTGTCCAGGACCTCCCAGTCGTGGGTCTCCCCGGCGGTCGTGTCGGCCGCCCGGAGCAGGGACAGGTAGATCGTGGCGGGGCCGGTGGTCGTGACGGTCAGGGTGGCCGTCGGGATCCCGGCCAGGCCCGTGGGCTGGTCGAGGCCGTCGACGAGGGTCCGCTCGTCGCTCCCGCCAGCGGCAGCCTGAGGGAGGACGACCGGTTCGGTCACGGCGGCCGGGGTCGGGGAGGGGACCGGGGGCCAGGCCTCGAACGTGCGGCAAGTGGGCAGGGGGCCGGACGCCGGCAGCATGGCCATGGAGACGTTGGCGATCGTGTCGGCCGCGCCGTCGTGGCCCCGCAGGTGCTCGTCGAACCAGGCCAGGCGCATCTGGTCGATGTCCCCGCAAGGGCTGCCGCCCTCGCCGGGCTGGGGGGCGGGGACCCGCTGGAGGCTCTCGTTGTCGGCCAGCACGCCTGGGTTCAGCAGGTGGCCGTCGAGATGGGTGACCAGGCGGGCATCGGCGCCGGTGGCTTGGATCTGCTGGAGGTTGGCGACCGCGTGGTTCAGGTTGAACAAGGTGTCGGGGACGCCCTGGATCAGGAGGGTCGGCACGTCGATGGCGCGGGGGTAGCTGGCCGGGCTGGACCGGTCGAACTGGGCCAGGATGGGCTCGGGCACCTGGTTGGTGATCAGGGCCTGCGACCAGGCCTCATCGATGTCCTCGTGCAACCGGGCGTTGGCCTTCCCGGCGCCGTAGAGGGCGTGGATCCAGGCGCTCTTGACCGCTCGGTTAGGCACCAGGGCCTGGGGCAGGTCGTTCCAGGTGATCTCCGGGGCAAGCGCGTCCAGGCGATCGTCGACGGCCGCGGTCAGCAGCTGGTAGGCACCACCGTAGGACCCGCCGATGGCGCCGAGGACCGGGTCGCCGGGCGCCTCCTGTTCGACCCATGGCAAGCTGGCGACGTGGTCGATGACGCGCTGGACGTCGACGATCTCGTGATCCATGCTGTGGACCCGGGCCTGGCCAGCCGACGCGCCGTGGCCTCGCATGTCGATGCTGACCACGCCGTAGCCGGCGTCCAGAAGCTGGCCGATGAAGCCCGTGGGGGCCCAGGTCCGGTTCCCGGCCCAGCCGTGGCTATGGAGGACCATCGGCACCGGGGCCTGGCTCGAGGCGCCGGCCGGTTGGAAGATCGTGGTCACGATGGCGATCCCGCCCTGGCCGGTGATGGTCTCGTTGTACGCGTGGTGGCTCTGGACGTCCGGCGCGCTGCGGTCGTCGCCGGTCAGGCTCGACAAGCAGCCGGTCACGACGACGAGCAGGGCGAGGCCCACCGTCGCGAGACGTCCCCTGGGCACATCCCAGGATGGCGACGCTGGGAGCTTCAACGTTCGGGTAGAGGACCAGAGGATCACCAGGGAAGCGGCGGTGGAGGATCCGGGGAGCACGAGCTCGGAGAAGGCTATCGGTGGCCGAAGGCCACGTGGTGGTCCGCTGGCATGGGCGCGAAGCCGATGGCCGGAGGCCATCTCGACGCGACACCAGCTGCGGCCCAGCCACGGGCCTCGACCGGTGGGAGCCGCCAAGAGCGACCCCCTACCCGTTGACGGGCTCCGCCATCCCGATGTTGACATGCGGCACCAACGGCAAGGTGCCCGGGAAGCTTCTCGACCCCGCGACCCGCTGAGCGTCCCAAGTCCACGGTGAGGACTGCTCACTTCCGTGCCTGGCCCGTTGCCCGTGGTGAAGCCAGCAGGTGCGACCTTCCGGTCGAGCCTACCGACACCTCGGACCCCGGCGGACGAGGTCTCATCGTTGCTCCCCGGCTTGCCGCCGATCCGGTCACGCCGCCACCGAACGTTCAGCCCCCGGGTATCGGCGATTTCCGGGTGACAGGGGACGCCGAGCCCCCCGGCCTAGGCGGAGCCTTTCGTCGGGTAAGGCGGAGTAAGGGGGTCCCCCATTTAGCGGTTTGGGGTCGCGCGGCGAAGCGTACCATCCATGGGACGTTTCGAGACGGCTCCGATAACCTTTGACATAGGCTCGAACCTGACTCACGCCGTGAACGGACCCATGAACCGACGCTGGATCGCCCTGTTGGCTGCCGTGCTCCTGATCGGCGGGGCCCTCCTCCCGACGGTCGCCCTTGCAGACGAGCACGAGGATGACCCCGAGGACCTCGGCGGCAACGAGACCGACGAGACCGATGCCGACGAGGAGGAAGAGGCAGAGGAGGAGACCGACGATGACGAGGCCTCAGATGGTCCTGAAGCCGAGGACCACGATGAGGCCGATGGCGATGACGAGGAAGACGAGGAGGACGACCACGACGACGAGGATGACCGGGAAGAGAAGC
>CAYXGD010000101.1:0-7075 GCA_964464425.1 uncultured Thermoplasmatales archaeon | reverse complement strand
CGACCATCTTGGAGCGGTCGGGGATGATCTCGCCGAAGTGGGCGGTGCAGGCGCCGGTGTCGGCGTAGAGCTCCTTGGCGCCGACGTAGCTGATCGGCGTGGGCGTCGTCTCGTCGCTGATGTCGTAGAACCAGAGCGCGCCGATCGGGTCGGTGGTGGTCGCCCCGGTGACCGGGTTGTCGGCGCCGGCCAGGCAGGCGTTGGCCACGGGCGCGCTGGCGCCGAGGAACTCGTCGCCGATGATCAGCGTGTCCCCGTCGTTGGCCGGGATGGCCCAGTGGTGGATGTTGATCGCCGGGTTGTGGATCCGGGTGGTGATCGTCGGGCTGGCCGGATCGCTGATGTCCCAGATCTGGGTCTCGCGCACGCCGGCGCAGAAGGCCTGGTCCTCGGGCATGTGGAAGCTGACGTCGTGGCAGGTCAGGTCGTTGAAGACCTGGACGACCTCGGGGTTGGCAGGGTCGCTGGCGTCCACGATGTCGACCCCGGGCGTGTCCACGCTGCGGCTGTTGTAGATCAGGTGCGTGCCGGGGACCACGGCGATGTTGTGGACGTTGGCGCCCTCGGTGTCGGTGGTGCCCTCCTGGCCCAGGATGGTCGAGAGGATCTCGGGCTGGCGGGGCTCGGTCACGTCGATGAACGCGATGCCGTCGCCGCTACCGGCCAGGGCGACCACGGTGCGCCCGTCGTCGTAGTCCAGGACCCAGGCATCGTGGCCGAAGTGCTCGGACAGGTGGCCTAGGACCTCGGGCTCGGCCGGGTCGCTGATGTTGACCGTGTAGAACCCGGCGTTCCAGGCGGCCACGTAGGCCATCTCCCCGTCGACGGCGACCTGGTAGCCCGAGTCGAGGCCACCGTCGGGGCCCAGCGTGGCCAGGGGCTCGACGCCGGTGATCGTCTCGGGCAGCGGCTTGGCGAAGCTGGGGGCGTCCTCGGTGGCCTGGCTGGGATCGGGCGTGGACTGCTCGGTGAGGTCGCTGCCGTCGCCGATGCAGCCGGCCAAGACGGGCGCGGCGAGCAGGACGAGGGTCAGCAGGAGCGTGCGCGGGGGTCGGGACATGGGGCCTCCTCGGGCCAAGAGGTCGGCTGGGGGTTCGTAAGCTTTGCTGGGGTGGTGTTGAACGGTCGACGCGAGAAGCGGCCGCCGGGAACCCGACGATCCAGGGCCGACCCCCGCTCGCCACGGCTTCCCGGCCCTTGGCACGAAGCGGTGCCTGGCTCATTCCCCGCTGAACGTCAACACGCTCATCCCACCGTCGGTGTCGCCGGTGAAGACGTACCCGTGGTGGTAGCGGGCCTCCCAGATGTCGCCGCTGGTGGGCAGCGTATCGACGATGCTGGGGGCCGCCGGGTCGCTGATGTCGACGAGGTAGGTGCCGGCGGCGCGCCAGCCGACGACGAGCATGTCGCGGTCGCCGACCTGCTCGCCGAAGTGGGCGGTGCAGGGCGTCGGTGGCACGTTGTCGGTGGGCAGCTCGGCGCTGACGTAGCCCAGCGGGATGGGGGTGCTCTCGTCGCTGATGTCGTAGAGCCAGACGGCGCCGACGGGATCGGACTGGGTGCCGGGCACGCCGGGGATGTCCTCGGTGGCCAGGCAACCGGCCGCAGCGTCGGTGCTGCCGGCGAACTCGTCGCCGATGGCGAGCAGGGTCCCGTTGTGCAGGGGCAGGGCCCAGTGGTGGATGTTGATCGCCGGGTTGTGGATCCGGGTGACGACCGAGGGTTCCTGGGGGTCGCTGATGTCCCAGATCTGGGTCTCGCGGACACCGGGGCAGTAGGCGCGGTCGCCCTCGGTCCAGAACGTGACGTCGTGGCAGGTGACGTCGCCGAACACCTGGACGACCTCGGGGTTGGCCGGGTCGCTGGCGTCCACGATGTCGACCCCGGGCGTGTCGACCGACCGGCTGTTGTAGACGGTGTGGGTGCCTGGCACGACGGCGACGTTGTGGACGTTCCCGACGTCCTCCAGGGTGGCGATCCGCTCGGGACGCTCGGGTTCGGTGACGTCGACGAAAACCATGCCGCTGCCGCTGGCGGCAAGGACGGCCACCGTCCGGTCCTCGTAGTGGAGCAGGTCGACGTCCCGGCTGAACTGGTCCTTGATGCTGCTGAGGACCGTCGGCTGGTCGGGCGTGGAGAGGTTCACGATGTAGAACCCTGTGTTCTGGCCGCTGACGTAGGCCAGGTCGCCCTCGGTCCAGAGCCCGCCCCCGGCCTCGACGTCGGCCACCTCCCCGGTGACCTGCTCGAGCCCTGTGATCTCCTCAGGGAGGGGACGAGCCCAGCTCGGCGTGGCGTTGGCCGGCGTCGTGTCGTCCAAACTCTGCTCGCCGAGGTCCTCACCCTGGTCGCCGATGCAGCCTGCCAGCAGCGGGGCGGTCACCAACAGGAGGATCAGCGCGGAGGTGAGCATCCGGTCGCCGGTCATCGTCCCGGAAGGCGGCCGGGGGGAGCAAAAGGTTTCTGGTGGCAGACCAGCCGGTGTCCCCGCGTAGGGGTGGACCGTCGGGACGGGAGCCCGGTCAGGCCGGATCCCCGGTGTCCTCGTCCGGTGAGGGCGGGCGGGGGTGGAGGGTCGGCAGCTCGGCAGGGTCCAGGGCGAGGCTCGGTGGTTCGGGCACGTCCGGCGGGTCCTTGGGGAGGACCACGTGGACGGTGGTGCCCTGGCCATCCTGGGAGGTCACCCAGATACGGCCACCGTGTCGCTCGACGATCTTCTTGCAGATCGAGAGGCCGATCCCGGTCCCGGGGTAGCGTCCCCGGGGGTTGAGCCGCTGGAACACGGCGAAGACCTTCTCCTGGTGCTCGGAGGCGATGCCGATGCCTTGGTCCTCGACGGTCAGGTGCCAGCGGTCGCCCTCCTCTTGGGCGCCGACGTGGACCCGGGGCGCTTGGCCGTCCTTGCTGAACTTGATGCCGTTGCTGATCAGGTTCTGGAAGAGCTGGGTGAGTTGGGGCGGGTCCCCGACCAGCTCCGGGAGCGGGTCGTGGGTGATCTCCGCGCCGGTACCGCGGATCGTGCTGTCCAGGGCGTCGAGGGCTCCCTCCAGGGCGTCCTCCAGGTCGACGGGTTCGAAGGTTCGGTCGCCCTGGTCGACACCCGCGTAGGCGAGGATGGCGCGGAGCATGCTGCTCATGCGTTGGGCCCCCTCGACGGCGAAGTGGATGTACTCGTCGGCGGCCTCGTCGAGCTCACCCTCGTACCGGCGGGCCAGCAGTTGGACGTAGCTGGCCACCATGCGCAGCGGCTCTTGCAGGTCGTGGCTGGCCACGTAGGCGAACTGCTCCAGCTCGGCGTTGGACCGGGCCAGCTCGATGGCGTGTCGGCGGAGCTCCTCCTCGGCCTCCTTGCGATCGGTCACGTCCTCGGCCACGCCTTCGTAGTAGAGGACGTGGCCCCGGTCGTCGCGGACGGCCCGGGCCGACTGCCGCAACCAGATGCGTCGGCCGTCGGCCCGACGGGCCTGGGCTTCGAAGCCCTGGACGACGCCTTGCTCCTCGATGGCGTTGGCCCATGCGTCCCAGTCGGTGGGATCGACGAAACGTGTGCTCAGGTCGACCCGCAGCAGCTCCCCGGGTCCGTCGTAGCCCAGGAGGTGGGCCATGGCCTGGTTGGCCTCGAGCAGGTCGCCCTCCAGGGAGGCCTGGTAGAGGCCCACGGGCAGCTGCTCGACCAGGCGTTCGAGGCGCTGACGGCGGTGCCGGCGGGAGCGCTGAGCCGCCTTGCGGTCGCGGATGTCCAGGAAGACGCAGATCACGGCCGGGCGGCCCTGGTAGGTGCCACGGGCGAACCCGGCTTCCACGGGGATGGGGCTCCCGTCGAGGCCGTACACGGTGGCCTCGGTCAGCAAGGGGCTGGTCCGGTCGCGGCTGACCTGGTCGCGCACCCGGCCCAACGGCTCGTAGGTCGATGGGGCGATGTCGAGCAGTGGCTCCCGCCCGATCAGCTCGTCGGGCTTGCCGCCGAGGATGCGGGCGCCGACATCGTTGATGTAGGCCAGGAAGGCCTCCCCGTTCTCGTCCTCGACGTTCAGCGCGATGCCGATGTTCAGCTCGTCGGCCATGCTCGAGCGTTCCTCGGTCCAAGCGCCGAGCTGGCCGATCGAACGCTCGCGATCGTCGATGCCCGCGGCCATCAGATCAGCTCCCTGGCTCGGTCCTGGATGGTCGAGCCATCCTCATCGTTCTCGGGCTCGGTCCCCAGCAGCCTCGCGGCCAGCCAGGACCAGAGGCCCACTATGACGTCCCCCGGGCGGTGCCCGATGGACGCCAGCGGCGCTCCAGCCAGGCCGGTGGTCGGTAGGCGCTGTAGATCGCCAGGGCGGCCAGCAGGCTGATCAGCCGGCTGGCCAGCTGCCACCAGCCGGCCTCCGCCAGCCCGGAGGCTGAGCCGATCAGGCTCGTCCCGAACCAGACGATGATGCTCCAGGAAACGACGGCCACCCGGTAGCGTTGCCGGGGATCCTCCAGCCGGAAGAACGTGGTGAAGTAGGCCAAGGCGCCGATGATCTGGGGACCGACGAGCAGCAGGAGAGCCAGGCTTTCGGGGCCACCCTGGATCGGGTTGGCGTACTCGAGGGTGGTCGACCAGGCGCTGACCTCGACGGCGATGGGGTCGGCGGCCGTGATCAGGTAGACCAGCCAGCCGTAGTACACGATGTAGACCGCCACCAGCGGTTCGAGCAGCCACCCCTTCCCGGTGAACAGGTAGAGGAGGTAGTACAGGAGACCCAGCAGGGCGACGCAGATGAGAAGGAGGTTGAGGTAGGTGAGCGAGGTGAACAGGGCCAGCGAGGTGAGCCCGGCGTACCCCAGGATGTCCTGGGCCCCGCCGAGGGCGGTGGTCAGCGCAAGCGCGTACCACCATGTGGAGAAGAACCGCAAGGCGCGCTGGGCACCTTCGCTGACCTCGCGATCGACCACGGCCCTTCCGACGACGGTGAAGACGCCGGCCGAAGCGAAGGCGAACGCCGCCGAGAGGAGGAGCGTCTCTGCCACGGCGCCACCTCAGACGAGCTCCCGGGCGCGGTCGGTGAACCGCCGCCTGGCGGTACCGCCGGTGATGTTCTCGACGTCGGACATGTCCGCTTCGACCACCATACCGTCCTCGGTGAGCCGCAGCAGCCGGTAGCTGCGGTCGTGGTCGCTGCCGCGGAACTTGAGCACGTTGATGGCCTTCTTGAGCTCGCCTTCCAGCTCGACGTAACGGAGCAGGACGACGCTGTCCACCAGGAACTCGAGCCCGTACTCGCTGATGGTCACCTGCGGCCCGACGATCTGCGGGATCTCGTGGGTGATCAACGGGGTGATCTCCAGCATCCGCAGGTGGTTCATCAGGCCGTTGATGTGGGCCCGCATCTCCAGGGGCTGCATCGTGGCCATCTCGAAGTGCGTCATCGAGTCGATGACCAGGCGCCGCGCCCCGATCTCCTCGACGACGTCGTCCAGGAGGCTCTGGCCGTCGTCGTCCTTGGCGAGCATGAGCTCTGGCGTCGAGCAGACGACCTTGGCGAGGCCCTTGTCCTCCCACGTCCGGAGGTCCCACCCCCGGTTCTTGGCGTCGCGGTAGATCTGCTGAGGCAGGTACTCGAAGGTGAGGAAGACCCCAGGCTCGCCCTCTGCCACGCCGGCGGCCAGGTAGTGGAGCCCGAGCGTGGTCTTGCCGGTGCCTGGGCTACCGGCGACCAGGGTGGCATCGCCCTCGAGCAGGCCGCCGCCGATCATCTGGTCGAGGCCGGGGACGCCCGTGGAGAGACGGGCCTGGTTCAGGGGATCGCTCATCAAGAGGCCTCCCCTCCGGCCAGCCGGTCCCGCAGGCGGTCGGCGACGAGGCGTTGGACCTGGCCCTCGCGGACCTTGTCGTAGACGAGCGCGGTCCGGCCCCCGACGGTTCGCTTCTTGAGGATGCCGACCTCGATCTGGTCCTCGACCTCGTCGGCCAGGCGGTCAGCGTCGGTGCCGAGCCGTACCGCCAGGCCTTCGACGGTCTCGATGACCCCTGGGTTGTTGTGGAAGAACTCCAGGAGCTGGATCTTGATCTCGGAGTCCATCCATCGCTCGAAGAGGGCCCTGAGCTCGTCGTCGCCAAGCCCGCGGTCAGCCACGGCCACCGCCTCCGTTGGGTGACAGCTCGACGAGCATCCCGCGGAACCCGTCCTCCGGTGGGTCCAGGAGCTTGCCGTGGTAGGGCCGGCGCTGGCGCGCGCTGACCAGACCCTGTAGCAAGCCGATCATCAGGGCGCGCATGGTGGTATCCTCGGACCGGATCAGGGGCGAGTCGATGACGTGGATCCGGAGGGTCGAGCTGCCGTTCTGGATCAGCCGGGAGCGCTGGCCGAGGACGTCGTCCAGGCGTCCGAGCGCGGTCTCGAGATCCTCGTCCTTGCCCTCGCTGGCGATCCGTTTACCTTCCTGGACGGCCGCGTAGTGGAACATCGCCTCGTAGGCGTCCTCGCCCACGACCCCGCGCACGCTGGACAGGATCATGCCCATCACGTCCACGACGTCCTTCTGCTCGCTCATGGAGGTCCTCATCTGCCTGCGCCTGGAGGTGCTCTTTCATCGTATATACGGCTGTTCCCTAGGGTAGACGGGAGCTGTTCGGTCGCCTGCAGGGTCCTTGCCTCAGCGCGAGCCCACGCCGGGGAACATCGGCGTTGTGACGGTCCGGCGACAAGCTCGGTCGGGCCTGTCCAGCAGGGCAGCCCCGGGCGGGGTCACAAAGAGATCGGCAGGGGGGTGAAGCACGCCACCGCCAGGACGAAGGTGATGATGCCCAGCCAGGCCCGGTTCTGGTCGAGGTCGCTGACGCTGTTCAGGGGCGGTGGGTGGCGGGTGCCCAGGAACAGGATGATGATGGCGAAGATCAGCCAGCCCGAGTAACCGGGGATCCACTGGTCCTGGACGAACGGCGGGATGCCCAGCCCGAGGAGGACGAGGATGCCCAGCGCGATGGTCGAGAGGGTGCGGGCGTGGTCGGCCAGCAGCGCGGTGGCGATGTGGCCCCCGTCCAGTTGGCCCGTGGGCAGGAGGTTGATGCCGGTGACGAGCAGGCCGACCCAGCCGGCCATGGCCA
>CAYXGD010000100.1:0-7208 GCA_964464425.1 uncultured Thermoplasmatales archaeon | reverse complement strand
CTGACCCGCGTACGAGACCGGCAAGACCATGGCCCCGCGACGGCCTGGCGAGGGCATGGTCGACAGGATGCCCTTCATCGCCGGCCTCGGCATCGCGTTCACCGCCCTCGTGCTCCAGCCCGTGATCGCTGACGGCCTGGATCAGTTCGCCCTTCTGGTCGTGGCCGTTCTGGTCGCCACGGGCCTGGGCCTGGTCTGGCGAGCCCTGCCTGCCTAGGCGATCGGTCACCCCCCGGCTGCTGGTCGGGTCCCACGCTTTAGGTGCCCCTGGGCCCTTCGGGGGCTCGATGGCGTCCTCTGACCCGTGGCGGCTGAGCGCTGCCGACCTCGCCGAACGGATCGCGGGCGGTGACCTCGCGGCCACCCAGGCCGTCGAGGCGAGCCTGGACCGGATCGAGGCGGTGGGTAAGCGCACCAACGCCGTCGTCACCGTGTGCGGCCAGGAGGCCCGCGAGGCGGCCGAGCGCGCTGACCGTGCCGTCGAGGATGGCCACCAGCTTGGCCCGCTCCACGGCGTGCCGGTGGCGGTCAAGGACCTCCACGATCTCAAGGCCGGCGTCCCGAACACGTTCGGCTCGGTCCCCTTCGCCGGGTGGGTGCCCGAGCGATCGGGTCCGGTCGTCGAACGTTTGGAAGCCGCCGGTGCCATCATCGTCGGCAAGACCAACACGCCGGAGTTCGGCCACAAGGGCACCACCGACAACGCGTTGTTCGGCCCGACGAGCACACCGTTCGACCTGGAACGCAACGCCGGTGGGTCCTCGGGCGGCGCGGCCGCCGCCGTGGCCGATGCCCTGGTCCCCCTGGCCACGGGCTCGGACCGGGGCGGCTCGATCCGCATCCCGGCGGCCTTCTGCAGCGTGGTCGGCCTCAAGCCCAGCTTCGGCCGGGTCCCGTCGGCCACCGGTCACGACCACTTCGGCCACCACACCCCCATGGACCACAAGGGTCCCCTGGCCCGCTCGGTGAGGGACGCCGCGATCCTCCTGGAGGTCATGGCTGGCCCCCATCCCAGCGACCCCTTCACCCTACCCGCCCAGGAGCTGGACCTGGTCGGGGCCGCCGACCGGGGCATCGAGGGGCGCACGGTGGCTTACAGCCCCGACCTGGCTGGGTTCCCGGTCGAACCCGGCGTCGCCAAGGTGGTCGAAGCGGCCGCCTACGACCTCGAGGACGCTGGCGCCGTCGTCCGCCAAGCCGAGGTGGACCTCGGGCACGACCACCAGGCGATCATGGATGCGCTCACCGTCTGCTCCACGACCGCGTCAGCGGCCATGGCCGAGGCCCTGGGAGGCCACAGCTTCGACCTGCTGGAGGACCACGGCGACGAGCTGTCCTGGACGTTCAAGGCCATCATCGAGAAGGGCCAGGCGGCCAGCGGGGTCGATCTCAGGCGCACCGGCCTCCTGCGCACCGATCTCGATGCGGCCCTCCAGGCCCTGTTCCGGGACGTCGACCTCCTGGTCACGCCGACCGTCGGCATCCCGCCGTTCCCGAACGCACCCGACGGCGACACGCTAGGGCCCGACCAGGTCATGGGCCAAGCCGTCGACCCGACCCTGGGCTGGGCCTTGACCTTCCCGTTCAACCTGACCGGTCACCCGGCAGCCTCGGTGCCCGCCGGGTTCACCGACGACGGGCTGCCTGTCGGCCTGCAGATCATCGGTCCCCGCCTGGCCGACGAGGCCGTCGTCGCCTGCGCTGGCGCCCTGGAACGTGTCCGGCCGTGGGCCGAGGCCTACCCTTGGGCGTGAGCCGGGCTCACGAGCAAGCTATTTGCGGGGGCATCGGCCTGCCCACCCGACCGCGGTGCCTGCCATGCCCGAGATCATCACCGGTCCGATCAACAACCACACCCAGCGCCTCACGCTCGGCGACATCCACGAGATCGTCGAAGGCTACGTCCAGACCCACGGCGGGCCCGAGGCCTTCGGCGGGATCGATCTGGTCGTCGTCGCTCCGGCCGACGACAACCAGGCCCTGACCAAGGCCGTCCGCGAGTGGCGCGATGCGCCCGGCCAGCAGGACGAGTTCAACCAGTTCGTCAAGGGTGGCATGGTCTGGGTCGGGCTCAAGCACGGCGCCAAGGCCTGAACCCCGACCGGATCGAGCGTCCTCGTCGGCCCCCTCGTCCACGCCACGGGTGCGCCAGCCGCCCAGCGACCCGTCGAGCCGTAGCGCTTCGGCTGGGCTGTCGGCTTGCCAGGGACCCGGGCTGGCTCAGGCGACCGGGACCTCGGTGCCCTCGTCGGGGCCCTCGGCCTTCTCGACCTCGATGTCGAGCACACCGTTCTTGTAGGTCGCCTTGGTCGTCTCGGGTAGCACCTTGGTCGGCAGGTCGATGCGCTTGTAGTAACGCCGATCGGCGTTGTTGACCCGCACGATGATCTCGCGCTCCTTGGCCCGGACGTTGACATCCTTCTTCTCGACACCAGGGAGCTCGGCCGTGATGGCGATCAACTCGTCGGCCTCCTGGATGTCGACCAGGGGCTCGCGGGCGTCCTCCATCTCGGGCTCCTGGGGCGCTTCGGGCCGGACGTTGCCGAACTCCTGGAACTTGGGCTTGCCGTCGGGCCCCATGCGCATCGAGAACCCGTACACGTAGGGGTCCCTGTTGGGATCCATGGCGCCCTCGCTCATGCCCTGGAGCATCCGGGAGAGGGACTCGCGCATCCGTTCGAACTCGCGGTCGATATCGGCGAAGAACGGGCCCAGGAAGGGGTCCTCCTGCATGCGGTCCCGCCACTCGTCGAAGGGGTCACGATCCCTGGGGTCGTCGCCTGGTTGGGGGTCCTCGGGCACGGTCTACACCTGTTACGTGAGGGTTATGGGTGCCGGTTCTTGAGCTTTACCGTCGGGGGCAAGGGCCAGGGGCCCGATGGGCTTCATCCCGGCCGAGGACCTGTCGGAGGGGGATCTGCCGCCGTTGGGACGTTCGGGGCAAGGGGGAAGTACCACCACCAAGAGAACCCATGGGGGCCGGCCCACCCGCCGGCGGTGGACGACCATGACCCGATATTTCACCGACTGCCGTGAGTACCCGAGCGAGATGGGCTGCACCGTGGCGATCGCGGCCGACTCCAAGGAGGAGCTCCTGGAGGCCGCCGCCCACCACGCCGTGCAGGTCCACGGCCACGAGGACGACGCCGAGCTCCGGGAGAACCTATCGCAGATGATCCACGAGGGCGCCCCGCCGGCGTGACGGGCGCGACCCCGTCCCTGGCACACCAGCCCCCTTGGCAGCCTGGGCGCTGAGCCCCGCCCGAGCGGGTGGCTTTTCAAGGAGTTGGCCTTAGCCGCGCTGTGGACTCGGCTCTGCTGAAGCTCTACGCGGCCACGTTCTGCTTCGTGCTCCTGATGGCCGTCGGGTTCCCTCTGGTCCCCCAGCATCTGGAGATCACCTTCGGGGCCTCGGTCTTCTTCATCGGCCTGGTCAGCGGGCTCTACGGGTTCACCCAGATCTTCCTGCGCCTCCCGATGGGGGATCTGGCCGACCGCGGCGGTCGCAAACCGTCGCTGATGGCCACCTTCGCCATCTCGGCCATCGCCGGCCTGTTCTACGTCTTCGGGCCCTCCAAGTGGTGGATCATCCCGGCCCAGGGTCTGTTCGGGCTGGCCAGCGGCATCTTCTGGGTGGCGGCCAACAGCTACCTCTTCGACCGGGTGCCCGACGAGGACATCCCCAAGGCCACCAGCGACTACGCCCTGGCCCTGGGCGCCGGGTTCCTGGTCGGTCCGCCCTTGGGGGGCTACCTGGCCGACACGTGGGGCTTCGAGGCCGGCCTGAGCGTCTACCTTTGGGCCAGCCTCATCGGCCTCTTGCTCGTCGCCAGCCTGCCACGTTCCAGCCACGACCCCGAGGCACCCCGGCCGGAGGGTGGGGTCTACGAGCGGGGCTGGGAGATCTTCAAGCATCCCGACATCCGGTTCAGTGCCTTCGGCACCTTCCTGTTCGGCCTGACCGTCGGCGTGCTCGGCGCTTTCTTCCCCGTCTACGTCCGCTTGCTCGGCTTCACGGCCCTGGCCGTCGGGGTCCTGATCGCGGTCCGTCAGGGGTTCTCGCTCTTGGCCCGGATCGGCCTGCCCGAGCGCATCGACCGGTACGGCCCGCGTAACATCCTCTTGACCGCCACGACCGTCGGGGCCATCTCGCTCTTCCTGCTGCCGTTCGTCGAGGACCTAGCCGGCCTGGCCGCCTACCTCCCAAGCCCGGTCCTGGCAGGCCTCGACGGCCTGGGCCTGGCCGAGGGCGGCCTCTCGCCCGACGGCGCCACGGCCCTGATCGGCTTGCTGCTGCTGGCCGTGGTCGCAGGTCTCGGCCTGGGCATCATGGTCCCGGCCAACCTGACCCTGGTCTCCCGGGGCTCACCACCGGACCAGAAGGGGCTGGCCAACGGCATCTACGGCACCGCGCTGGGCCTGGGCACCGCGATCACGTCCTGGGTGCTGGGCGGGGTCGGCCAGATGCTCGGCATCCGCTGGACGTTCTGGGTCTCGGCGCTCATGATCGTCCCCCTGCTGGTGGGGCTCTACCTCTACGGCAAGGCCCACCCGCCTGAGGAGATCCCCCCGCCGGGGGACACGGAGCACGCCATGGTCGAGCAGGAGTGAACCGCCCGGGGTTGCTACCGGAGCTTCACACCGAGCGCTCCTTCGATCTTGTCGTACGGGTCGTCGGGCCACGCCAGAGGCTCGACCTCGCTCAACCGCTCCACGAACGTGGTCTCCACGATCTTGTCCTCAGCCGATGGGTCGTGACCTTCGACCGCGGGCCCCCATCGACCGGCGATCACGAAGCAGCGTCCCTTCGGGGTTTGGGTCTTGAGCGCGACCTCGGGCTCGAGCAACCGGTGCCCGGTCTCCTCGCCGAACTCGCGCACCGCGGCGAACAGGGGGTTCTCGTGGAGCTCGACCCGGCCGCCCGGTAGCTCCCAGCCCCGGTCCCGGTGCCGGGCCATCAGGAACCGCTCCCGGGTCTCATCCTCGAAGCAGACCACGACGGTGAAGTCCTGGAGGGCCGGGTCCTCTTGGTCGAGGCTCGCGGGCTCGAACCCCTCGGGTAGGATCTCGGAGGGGTCCTGGGCGTCCTCGACCTCGTAGGGCCGCTTGCCGGGCACGCGGCGGCCAGGCCATCGGTCCTATGTCAAGGTGACCCCGAGGGACGATCGGGGGTTGGTGGGTCGAGACGTGTCGCGGGGCCCAGCTCTCACCCGTACAGCGCCTGCCGGGACGTGTGCTGGGTCTCCATGTAGGTCCGGGCTTCGGCCGGTTTCTGGGGAGCCTCGGCGATGCCGAGGAGATCGGCCAGGGTGGCCTCGGCGACGTCGCCATCGTAGAACCCCCAGCCCCATTGGAGCCACGGGGCCGCTGGGTTGAGAGGGACCCCGGTGATACGCTCGTTCTCGTACCTGGGGTCGGGGTCGTAGCTGGCCGTCCGGTTCATCGCATCGCGGAGCTCCCCGATGGACAGGCCAGCCTCGGGATCGGCCATGCCATCGGCCATGGTCCCGGTGTACCCCGTCGACCGGCGCACGCCCAGGAGGACCTTGGACAGGGCACCGGCTGTGGTCGGCGCAGCGAAGCTGGTGCCGCAGTAGCTCGGGCGGACCCCCGAGACCGACCGGTGCTCGGCGGTCGGCCGGCAGTAGTAGCTGACGACCTCGGGCTGCTTGGCTGCCATCCCCTCCTCGGCGTCGCTCTGCGCGTAGGCGCCCCCCACGGCGATGGTCCGGGGGTGCCCGGCCCAGCCGTCGATGAGCGTCGTGCGGGGATCGTTGCCAGCCGAGACGACGTAGATCGGCGTCGGGTCCTGGGCCAGCGGCAGCGGGACGATGGTGCCCCAGGAGACGCTGTAGATGTCGATGGGGATCCCGGCGCGGTCCAGGTTGTCGGCCTCGTGGTCGCCCTGGTCGATGGCCAGGAGCGCGTCCGGGTTCTCGGTGAGCACCGAGCTGGCGGTCCCGGTCCCGTGCCCGTGGGGGTCCAGGATGCATCCGCCGAAGTCGTTCTCGGGTGCCGGATCGCAGGCGGCAGCCACGATGTTGGTCCTCGGGATCCAGTAGACCTGCCCTGGTTCCACACGCTCCCACAGCGCTTGATCGGCCTCGACGGCAGCGTCGTAGGTGTCGTGCTCCCCGATGGAGAGCGGCAGCTTGGGGATGCTGCAGGGGAAGCCCTCGATGTACGAGCACGGGTGCTGGGTCAGGTGGGGCCGGTGGAAGATCTCGTGGTAGGGGTTGATGCCCGAGTCGGGGAGACCCACGATCACATGAGGCACCGCGTCGGTGGGCGTCCTCGGCCCCTCGGGCTCCGGGATAGGTGGCGGGGAGGGGTCGGGCTCGGTTGGTTCGGGGTCTCGATCCTCCCCCTCGGTCTGGCGAGGCCGGTCGGGGGGCGGGGCGTCCTCGGGAAGCTCGTGGCGGATGGTCAGCGCGTAGGTAAGGTTGCCTTGCTCGCCGGCCCGGCGCTCGACGATCACGGCCCAGGTCCCGGTCTCGGGCTGGTCGGCCTCCCAGGTGGCCTTCCCGTGGGTGGTGGTCACCTGGGCCGAGCACCACCCGCCGTCCTCCTTCTGGCGGGTGGTCGGGGTCTGGATGCACGCCGTGACGTTGCCATCCTGGCTCTGCAGGCCAAGGCGCACCGTGACCGTGCCGTTGGGCACCTCGAACCGGTGGTCGTCGCTCGCACCGGTGGTGTTCGTCAGGGTGCCGCGCCGCAGGTCGGTGTGCCACCGGGTCTCCTGCGTCTGGCCTCCGGCCGGCTGGACCGTCTCGGTGTCGACGTCGATGGCCTGGGAGGCCAACTGCTCGCTGACCCCGCCGATGCAGCCGGACGTGACCATCGCCAGGGCCAAGGCCAGGATCAGCCCGGCAGGGAGCCTGCGGGAGGCGCCGGCAGCCGGGCGGCTGGCCGATGCTGACCGTCGGTCCCCTGCCATCACAGCAAGCGGCGTGCAGCCGGCACTTGAAGGTTGCCGTCGCTGCCTTGCCCAGGCGGCTACCCGACCAGCGGCTCGTCGGCCCGAGGGTAGCTGCCGAGCACCTTGACGAACGTCGTCACCCGACCCAGCGCGCTGATCGCCTCACGCAGCCTCTCGTCGTCGCGGTGACCCTCGACGTCCAGGTGGAAGACGTACTCCCAGGGTCGGCCCCGGCTGGGCCGGCTCTCGAGCTTGAGCATGTTGACCTCGTGCTCGGCCAGGGGGGTCA
>CAYXGD010000099.1:0-7339 GCA_964464425.1 uncultured Thermoplasmatales archaeon | reverse complement strand
GAGCAATGCACCACGCCAAGCTAGCGGTAGCTCTGGCTCTCCTCCTGTTGCCCACCGGCGCTGTGTTGGGCAAGGAGATCCAGGGTCGAGGGAAAGCTGTCGAACAACACACGAGCTACGTCCAACTGGTCGCCCAAGAGGGGGAACGCGCCCCAGGGTTCGCGGCGATCGCCGGGATCGTGGCCTGCCAACCGACCGGGGTCATGGGTGACGCCGTGCTCTGGTTCAACGACCAGCTCCTGTTCCGGACCGGTCGCCACCAACCGGACACGGCCTGCATCCTCGACGACGAGGAGGGCGCCTACGTCTGGGCGGCCGAGGAGGGCGCCCCGGACCCGCGGGAGGCCCCCTCCCTGTCCCCGACAGGCAAAGAGTACGCGTTCACCGATCCCAACGGGGTCGACTGGGTCGTCACCGAGTACGTGTACCACCAGGTGCACGCCTACCGGCAGGAGCGGACCCAGGCCAGCGTGGGCGGGACGACCGTGGGCGTCGGCGCCGAGGCCGAGGCCCGGTTCATCCCCTACTACACGTGGGTCGTCGAGATCGGTCCCAGCGTGATCGATCCCACCATCGAGGACTACTACAACTTCGTGACGGTGGTCGACTTCGATCGGCTACGCCATGGCCCCGACGGCCGGGCGGTCCACACCGGCGACGGCGACCCGCGCCGGGGCGACTCGCACAACGCGAGCGATCCCGACGAGCGGCATCGGCTCCCCCATGCCCACGACACCGCCAAGATCGACCTGTGGGTCGGCGGGCCACCGGACCCCGGTCCAGGGGAGGCCTACCACGACGGCGTCCGTGCCGAGCGGACCACGCTGATGCCGTCCGACGTGCTCCAGACGGCCTGATCGTCGGGCCGCGGACCGTCGGCGGCCAGCCTGATCTGGCACCACCTGACGATGACCACCCCACCGTGGCTCGGGCGCGTCCCCGGGTCCCCTGACGAGGGGGCCCGGGCGGCCGCCCGGTCGCCGGGGCCAGCCGCCGCTCCGTCGAACTACGGGTCCACGCCCAACCTCGAGCGCTGACGCATCCGGTGGGCCATCTCGTGGTACTCGTGCATGGCCTCGCGGATCTCCGCTGCGCTGGGATCCTCCAGGTCCGAGAGCCGGCCCTCGAGCGCCAGAAGGACGAACTGCATACCGTTGAGGTACGCGTTGAGATAGGCAGGTTGGTCCATCCGATCCCCTGTGATGTTGGCCACCTCGAGCTCTGTGGAAGACGAGCCCTCTCCCGGGTTATGTATGCATTGTAACAGGGCAGGGGACAACACACCGGTCAACGGTCACTGGGTCGCAAGCAGGTCCCCGGGCCGGGTGGCCGAGCGTCAGGCTCAAGGCCCCCAGGCGCCCTGGACGGACCGTGACCTCCCTCCCGAGGCCCGTGATCGTCCTGCTCCTGGCAGCCGTCCTCCTGGCTGGCTGCTCGACCCCCACCGGGTCCAACGGGACCCCGCCTCCGGCAGACGATGGCGACCCGCCACCGGACCCGGACGATGGGCCCCCGCCGGACCCCTCGACCCCGCCCACCGTCCCGTCGGCCGATCCCGCCACGCTCATGGACCTCGTGGAACGCCAGGTCTACGAGAACGGCCCCACAGACCAGCCCAGGTACCGGACACCGGGCACCCCCGGGCACGCTGAGGCCGTCGGGATCCTCGAGGGGATGCTCACCGATCGCAACCTGACCGTCGAGCACCAGCGGTTCCGGATCGAGCTCGGGGAGCTAGGCACGGTCAACGCGACCAACCTCTACGGGATCCGCCAGGGGGCAAGCGACCAGGAGGTCTGGCTGGCCGCCCACTGGGACTCGCGGGCCTGGGCCGACGGCCCCCCCGACCAGGAGGCCTGCACGGGGCCCGAGGTCCTGGGGGCCAACGATGGGGCCGCGGCCGTGGCCGTGGTCCTGCACGCCATCGACCTCCTGGAACCGACCAACCTGACGATCCGGGTCGCGCTGTTCGACGTGGAGGACCAAGGAGGCTGCCCTGGGACCGGATGGGCGCTGGGCTCGGAGCACGCAGCCGAGCAACTCACCGAGGAACAGGTCGAGGACATCCGGGCGCTCCTGCTGGTCGACATGCCCGGCGACGAGAACCTGATCATCCGGCGCGAAGGGTACAGCCAGAGCCGGAGCCCGGCGCTGACCGACCGCGTGTTCGAGGTCGCAGCGGCCTTGAACGCGACGAGCTTCCTCGACGAGCGAGGCCCGTCGATCACCGACGACCACGTCCCGTTCCTCGACCGGGGCATCCCGGCGGTGGACCTGATCCACCTGGATTGCGATACGGGGTACAACTGCGAGGACCCGCGCCGGGGCCCGTTCCCGTGGACGCACCACACGGTCCACGACACCCCGGAGAACCTCTCAGGCGAGAAGATGGCCGAGGTGACCGAGGTCGTGGTCGGGACCGTCCTGGACCTCGATCGTGCCTCGAAGGCCTGAGATCCAGCGCTGGAGGCCCCGGTACGGGCGATTCGACGCGTGCGCCAAGCCTCATAAGAAGGGCTTCAGGGTCCGCTCATGCGTGCCTGAACCCCATCACGCTCCGACCAAGCCGGCGTCGGCCCCCGAGGATGCCCGGGAGTGGAAGGTCTCGGTCCGGTCATGGGCCAACGCCCTCAAGGACCCGTTGGAGGCGCCGCTGGACCTCTGGCGGCTGAGCACGGCCGAGCGGCGGGTGCTCCCCAACGTGATCATGCTGGGTGCACAGCGGGCCGGCACGACCTCGCTGTACCAGTACCTCGCACAGCACCCCTTGTTCGTGCCTGCGATCACCAAGGAGATCCATTACTTCGACCGGCACTGGGACCGATCGCTGACCTGGTACCGGGCCAACTTCCCACTCGAGACCTACCAACGCATGATCCAGGCCCGCGAAGGCCAAGCCCCGATCACGGGGGAGGCGACCCCGGGCTACCTCTTCCATCCCGGCATCCCCGAACGGGTGGCCAGCCTCGGGCTCGACGCCAGGTTCATCGTCGTCCTCCGGGACCCGGTCGCGCGCGCCTACTCCCACTACCACCACACCCGACGCAACGGCTGGGAGCCCTTGTCGTTCGAGGAGGCGATCGACGCCGAGGCGGCTCGTCTCGACGGCGAGTTCGAACGGCACCGCGAGGACCCCGAGCACGTCTCACCCGGTTTCTTCCGGCACTCCTACCTGTCGCGCGGCCGGTACGCCGAGCAGCTGGAACGCTGGTTCGATCGGTTCGACCGTGACCGGTTCCTCGTCCTCTTCAGCCGTGACCTGTTCGCCGATCCCAACGCTGTCCTGTGGCAGGTGACCGACTTCCTGGGACTGCCACCCTTCCAGGTCGAGACGCCCGACAAGCACAACGCGGGCAGCTACGACGCGATGCCCAAGCGGCTGCGCCGTCGGCTCCGGTCCTACTACGAGCCCCAGGACGAGGCCCTCTCCGAGCTTCTGGGCCGAGAGCTCCCCTGGCGGAAGTCCGAGACGCTGCTCGCCTGACACCGAGGCCCTGGCTGCCGTTGGGATCCTAGCGGTGAGCGCGCTACCCGTCCAGCACGAGCCAGGACGCGCACCTGGACGCCCGAGGCCAGACACGGGTCCCCCCCCCGCGCGGCCACCGATCGCCTCCGCGGGGAGGCAGGGGGTTGCCAGCCGGGCTACCGGCGGCCCCGGCCGAGCAGCTGCCGGGCGATGATCAGCTTGTGGATCTCCTTGGTGCCCTCGTAGATCTCGGTGATCTTGGCGTCCCGGTAGAACCGGGAGACGTCGGTCTCGGCCACGTACCCGGTGCCGCCGTGGACCTGGACGGCCTCGTCGGCGACCTGGACGGCGGTCTCGCCGCTGAACCACTTGGCCATGCTGCTGGCCTGCGGATCGGGCGTGCCGTTGTCGGCCAGCCAGGCGGCCTTGTAGGTGAGCAACCGTGCGGACTCGACCCGGGTGGCCATCTCGGCCAACTTGAACTGGATGCCCTGGAAGTTCGCGATAGGCTGGTCGAACTGCTTGCGCTGCTGGCTGTAGTCGGTGGCTCGGTCGAGGGCTCCCTGGGCGATGCCGACGCCCTGGGCAGCGACCATGATCCGGGTCTCGTTGAAGAACCGCATGACGTACTTGAAGCCCATCCCGCGGTCGCCGAGCATGTTCTCCTCGGGGACGCGCACATCGTCGAGGACGACCTCGGCGGTCGGTGAGGCGCGGATCCCGAGCTTGCCCTCGATCTTGTTGGCGGTCACGCCGTCGCGCTCGTTCTCGACCAGGAAGATCGAGTGGCGGGCGTGCCGGCTGTCGGCCTCGGGGTCGGTCTCGGCCAGGACCACGAGGAAGTCACTGATCGTCGCGTTGGTGATCCAGTACTTCTGACCGTTGAGCACCCACTCGTCGCCGTCCTTCTCGGCCTTGCAGCTTGCGTTGGCGACGTCGCTCCCGGCGTTGGCCTCGCTGATCGCCGCCCCGCTGATGGCCTCGCCGCTGGCCAGCTTGGGGAGCCAGGTGTTGGCTTGCTCCTCGGTGCCGATGGCGCGCAGCATCTCGCTCCCGAAGGTCGAGGCCCCCATGGCGACCCCCAAGCCGCCGTCGACCCGGGAGAACTGCTCCATGACCAGCGCGTTCTCGAGGTTCCCCAGGCCGGGTCCGCCGTACTCCTCGGGGATGGTGACGCCGATGAACCCCTGCTGGGCCAGCGTGTCGAAGAGCTCGCGGGGCCAGGTCTCGTTGGCGTCGCATTCCTCGGCGTACTTGGGGAACTCCTTCTCGGCGAGCTGGTGAGCACCTTTCGCGATCTGCTTCTGCTCCTCGGTCAGCTGGAACTCCATGGGCGGCCATCGCAGGCCCCCGGGATAAGGCTAGCCGAATCGCAGCCGGAGAAAGGGCCCGGTCACTTGACGAGGTACCGGGCGTTCCGCTTGAGTTTCTGGATGTGCTCGGTGGACAGCCCCTGGACCTCGGTCTTGCGCAGGTCCAGCCGGGCCAGGGCCTCGATGGTCTCGATGCCGGCGGCCTTGAGCTTGCGGCGAGCGCTGGGGCCCAACCCCTCGACCAGGGTGAGATCGTTGGCTTCCTGTGCTTTCAGGAACCGCTGAGCGTTCTCCCTGAGGGTGGCCAGGTTCTCGGAGGACAGCCCATCGATGGATTGCTTGCGAAGGTCGAGCTCCGCCAAGGCCTCCACGGTGGTGACCCCGGCCTTGCGGAGCTTCCTTGCGGCCGACGGACCGACGCCCTTCACGTCCGATAATTCCACGGGGTCACCCCAAGCGAAGCGGGGAACCTCCATCTCTTGTTTCAATGTTTCGTCAGCGCTGTCGAGGTTCCAGACCCCTCGACGCTGCTGTCAAAACGACTAAGCGATGCATCTGCTGTCGGGGGCCCGGATGTCCAGGAACCTCCGGAACATCGCGGTGGCGTTCGCGGAGCGGATCCTGGGCGCGCTCACTGGTGCGGTGGGCATGTTCTTCCTGGCCCGCCAGATGCCCGATGCCGATTTCCACATCGGGGTCGTCGGCTTCGGGCTCAGTTTCGTGGGCATGTTCATCGCGGTCCAGCGAGCCTTCGACGATGCCCATACGAAACGGGTCTCCGAAGGCCGGGATCTGGGCACGTGCAACGGCACCTACCTCCTGCTGAACATCGCGTCGACCACGGCGATGATCGCCCTGGTCGCAGGCGCGCTCCTGTTCTGGACCCAGGTGCTCGGCCGGGGGTTCCAATCCCAGTTCCACCTCAAGGTCCTGGAACTGGTGATCGTCTACCACGTCCTGAACTCGATCGGCGAGTACACCCGACGGACCTACCAGGGCCAGCAGAACATCTTCCTCGGCCAGGTCATCCTCTCGACGGAGCACGTGATCAAGGGCGCGGCGACGATCTACGTCGCGTTCTTCGGCCTCGAACCGTTGATCTCCAACACGCACAACGCGCTCGGGATCGCCACCGCCTACGTCGCAGGGGCCTGGGCGTTGGCCATGGTGGCCGTCGCCCTGATGATCGGTCAGCCCATCGGGAAACCCTCCTGGGAGCTTGCCAAGAGCTATGCCCGGTACGGGTTCCCCACCACCGCCACGGCCACCATCACCATGGTGGCCACCAACGCCGGCGCGGTCATCCTCCAGCTCTTCTGGAGCGCCCGGGACGTCAGCTACTTCTTCGCGCCCACCCGGTACCTCCAGTTCCTCCCGGCCCTGGCGGGAGCTGCCAACACGACCTTCTTCCCGATCTTCTCCAGCTTGCATGCCGAGGGCCAGACCGCCCCGAGGACCCTGGAACGGATGCTGCGCGCGGTCTCCCTCCTGCTCCTCCCGGTGGTCGCCGTCTCCATGGTCCTGCCGGAGGGCATCATCCACGTGCTCCTCTCGGACCAGTTCCTGCCAGCCGCCCCGGTGATGGCCATCCTGGCCGCGGGGTTCTACGTCAAGGCGTTCCGCCAGATGATCGGCTCCAAGCTCGGTGGCATCAACAGGCCTGGGGAGGTCACCAAGGCCTCGCTGATCTCGGCGACCGTCAGCGTGGTCGCTGGCGTGATCCTGGTGGCCCCCTCCCTGTTCGGCGTCCGGCTGTTCGGCCTGCGTGCCGTGGGAGCGGCCATCGCCCTGGCCCTGGCTCAACTGGCCGGGTTCAGCCAGGTGGTGGCAGCGGCCAGGACCCACGCCGGGGTCCGTCTCTCGAACCTGCGAGCCAACATGGTGCGCCAGCTGATCATGTTCCTGGCGACCGTGGCCGCCCTGTGGGGCATGGCGCAGGTCGTGGACCCGCTCACCTTCCGGTTCTACCACCTGGCCATCGCCGCCGTGCTCGCGTGGGTGGCGTTCTTCGGCACCGGCTTCGTGGTCGGCGAGCTCCACAAGGATGACGCGGAGAGGGTCTGGCGGGCGGTGCACCCCAGCGAGTGGGCCAGCTTCCTGCGCCAGGAATCCAGTCGCGGACGCGACGACCTCCCCGACGAGGAGCAGGCAAGCCAGGCGCCCGAGGACGGGGAGGACACCGACCGGTAGGTCGGGTGCTTGCCGCCAGGCACCGCAAGGCCTTTCTCGGGCATGGGGGCTGGGCGCCTGTGGCCGAGGCTTCCATCGCGGCCGTGGTGACGGTCTACAACGAGGCCAAGAACATCCACGACCTGCTCGACTCCCTGCAAGCTCAGGAAGGCCCCCTGGAGGCGATCGTGGTCGACGCCGGTTCCAACGATGGGACCTGGGGCATCCTCGAGGACTACACGGATCAGTGGGACGGGCTCAAGATCCACCAGGAGCCCGGGGAGCGCGGCCACTGCCGGAACGTCGCGGTCGAGCAGACCGACGCCGACCTGGTCGCGTTCATCGACGGCGACTGCATCGCCAACCCGTTCTGGGCCCAGCACCTCCGGCA
>CAYXGD010000098.1:0-7427 GCA_964464425.1 uncultured Thermoplasmatales archaeon | reverse complement strand
AGGGCGTGACCGCGTCGACCCCGGCGATGTTGTTCTCCTCCAGGGTCATGAACACGCGCCGGACCCCGGGGTCGAGGTTGGAGAGGACCCGGACGAGCTGCAGGTCGGCAGCGTAGGGCGAGGAGATGATGACCTCCTCCTCGGCCTCGGTGATCAGGTCGTGGAAGGCATGCTCCAGAGGCCGGCCGGTGACCAGACCCGACCGGTAGGCGCGGCCGACGGGCTTGCCGTTCCAGGTGCGATCGAAGACGTCCTGGCAATCCCTGGCCAGGCCGGGGTGGTCGAACCGGGCCATGAAGTCGTGCCAGGCGAAGTTGTGGTCGCTGATGTTCGTGCCGCCAAGGTAGGTGATGTCGTCGACGACGACGATCTTGCGGTGGTTGCGGGCGAACAGGAGCCAGTTGGCGGCACCGAACGGACGGGTGCGCTTGACCTCGACCCCAGCAGCACGCATCGCCTCGATCATCTCGCGGGTGCTCTCGACCTCGTCAGCGACGCTCTCGTCCTTGTACCACGTGTCGCTGACGAAGTGGTCGGTGTACGCGTCGATGAGGACCCGGGTGTCCATGCCCGCCTCGGCGGCGTCGATGAGCGCGTCGGCCACGGTCCAGCCGGCCTGGTCGCCCTCGAAGGTCATGAACTGGACCAGGATCCGCTCGTCGGCGGTGCTGAGGCGCTCGAGCAGGTCGTCGACGAAGGCCTCATCGACGAGCAGCTCGGTCATCTGGACCGGGGTCTCGGGCTCGCTAGAGGGAGGGTCGTCGGACGCATCGGCCTGGCTGGGGTCGTCGAGGATGGTACGCGGACCGGCTGGGGACCCTATAGGCTTGACCCTCTCACGGTGGGGGACAGGCGTCAGTCGAACCCGTTCCACCAAGCGTCCAGGAGAGCGGCGGCGAGGAGGAGCGCGGGCGGTCCAAGCAGGAGCCCCCAGCCGACCTCGTCGGGCACGAGATCCAGGACGCCGAGCAGGCCACCGACCGAGGCCACCCCCACCGCCATCCACGTCGTGGCCCGCGCGCGTCGACAACCCGCGACCTCCACGACACCCATCACGAGCCACGGCATGGCGAGAGCACCGACCCCGATCCCGATCGCACCAAGGGCGAGGGCGAGGAAGGCTCCCCCCTCCCAGATGCCGACCAGGGAGGCGATCACGATCGCCGTCAAGCCGACGCCGAGCGCCGATGCCACGGTGGTGCCCCGGACCTCGTACCGATCGGTGCCTGCCACCCTGTCGAGCGTGGTGCCCAACCGGAAGGCGGGTACCGCAGCCGCGATGCCACCGATGACCAAGAGGCCCTGTCCGAGCGCCTGCCACTGGCTCCGGTCGGTGACCGACGCGTCGGCCGGTCGCGGACCCGAGGCGTCGGAGGCCATCCACGCCAGCCCACCGATCCCCGCGATGAGCAGGCCTGCTGCCACGAGCAACAGCCACCGGTCGTCCTGGAGGGCGACCATCCTGCCAGGACCGGGGTCCGATAGGCTAAAAAGTTCGGGTGTTCCCCTCGGCGCACGTCGTCAGTTCAGACCCGCACCGTGACGCTATCGCCGTGATCGAGCGCGTTGACGATGGCCCGGCCCTCCGGGGACTTGCGGCGCACCCGGATCTCACCCTTGCGACCGACGGTGGCCTCGATCAGGGTCTCGCCGTTGATGCAGACCTCGGCCTTGTCCCCGCCGGCCTCGGGGTCGAGGACGAGGACCAGGTGCTTCTGGGTCTGCCGGAGCTGGGGCTGGATCTCGCGCCACCGTCGCTGGTCGCCCCGGCCGCGCTCCTCACCGGCGAAGCGGTCCTTGGGCGAGAGGCCGCGGTAGTCGTCGGGGCTCTCGAAGTCCGATGGGGAGCGTTGGTTGCTGTACTCGCGCCCGGCCTCGTCGAAGGTCCGGATGTCGAGCCGGACGCCCAGATCCTGCTCCAGGCGCTTGACGTTGGAGCCACCCGAGCCGATGACCCGGGCGATCTCGTCGGCGTCGACGAAGATGACGGCTTCGTTGGCGCCCTTCATGCGGACCTCGAAGTCGCCGTCGATCCGCCGGTTCAGCTTGTAGGCCAGTTGCTCTTCGGCCAGCTGGTCCCGGCGCTCGGGCTGGCCGTGGGCAGCCACCTCGTCGAGCGGCATGACGACGGTCTGCTCGCCGTAGGTGTAGATCTCGTACCAGGCGCGGTCGGTCTCGTGGTCGCGGACGACCACGACCGGGCGGGCGAGATCCTCCTGCTGCATGCCCTCGGGCACCTTGACGGTGAGCTTGAGCTCGAGGATCTGCTGGATCTGGCCCTCGTGGATGTGGACGACCGTGTCCACGACCTGGGGGATCATCCCCAGCTCGACGCGGTTGAGCAAGCGCTGGATGGCGTCGATGGCCCGGTTGGCGTGGGTGACCCCCAACAGGCCGACGCCAGCCAGCCGCATGTCGGCGAAGGTGGAGAAGTCGTCGGTCTTGCGCACCTCGTCGTAGATGACGTAGTCGGGTCGAACGAGGAGCAGCACATCGCTGGTCAGCTCCATGCTGCCATCCAGGGGCGCGTACTGGGTGATCTCCGGGTCGACCTGGAGGTCGCGGGGGCTCTCCATCGTCTTGACGACGGTGTCCTGCGCGTGCAGGTAGTCGGCGGCGGCCTGGGCGAAGGTCGACTTGCCCGAGCCGGGCGGGCCGCTGATGAACACGCCGCGGCTGGAGTGGGTCAACCGTTCGATGACCTCCATGGGCAGGTCGTAGTCCTCGAGGGAGAGCCGAGCCACCGGCCGGGTGGCGGTGATCTCGATGGCATCGGCGAACGGCGGCCGGCCGATGGCCACCCGGATCGGGCCGAGCTGGCAGACGACCGCGCCGGGGCGTTCGATCTCGACGAACGAGTCGGGGTTGCGCCGGGCGGCCTCGATGATCTCCCGGGCCATGGCCGACAGGTGGGCGTGATCCAGCAGCGTCTCGCCGCGGATCAGGCGGCGCTGGCCAGGGGTGCCGGTCTTGCGGACCACGGGCGAACCGGCCTTCATGTGGACGCTCATCACGTCGTCCTCGAAGTACTGGACCAGCTCCAGGTCCTCGATGTCGGGCTCCTCGTCCTCGGCGTAGGCGTGGAGGTACCAGACGTTGAGGCCTCGCGCACGGGACACGTGGGCCTGGACCCGGTCGCTGGTGACCAGCTGCGCGCTCATCTCCTCGGCCACCTCGCGGGCCAGCTGCCGGAGCTCGGTCAGGTTCTCCCGCTCGAGGTCCCGAGGATGTGGGCGCTCGCCGGCGAAGAGGACGCGAGCTCCACGCTGGGTGGCCAGGTCCTGGAGCTTGCCGACCTCGTCGATGCCGGTCACGCCGGACTCGTGGCCCTGGCTGGCTTGGTGCTCGAGCTCGGACATGACCGCTTCGGGGATCACGAGCTCGGTGTCCTCCAGCTCGCCTTCCTCCATCAGCATGGAGAGGCGACCACTGACGAGGACGGAGGTGTCCGGGACCAGCGTTCGGGTCACGGGCGGTGGTAAGCAAGCCCCCTACTTCAAAGCGTGGGCCGGCCATCGTCGGCGGCCCGAGACGGTGCCGACCTGCCGTCACCGTCGGACCGTACGGGGTCGCTGCTCGGCCCTCGGTCCCGGGGCTCGGCCGCGGCGGACCCAGAGGGCCCAGCGGGCGGGCGAAGCGGCCAGAGGGGCCAGCACGCCGTCCGCCTGGCCAGGCCGTCGGGCCTCCTATGCCCGGCGTCCAGGCACGTGCGACCGCGATGGCGGACCGCACAGCCGGGATAAGCCCTTATGGAAGCAAGATCGTGGCGACCCGTCTCATGGCATCGCTGGTCGATCTGGACGGTGTCTCCCACTTCTACGGCCCTGCCGAGAGAGCCCTCGGACCGCTGACCCTGGAGATCCCGGAGACGAGCGTCGGGCTGCTCGGTCCCAACGGGTCCGGCAAGTCGACGCTGATCCGGATCCTCCTGGGGCTGTTGACCCCCAGCGAGGGGCGGGTCCGCGTGCTCGGCCAGGCCCCGGGCCCCGAGCTCCACCGGCGCATCGGGTACGCCCCGGAGGGCCAGGCCCGGTTCCCGGAGCTCACCGGCATCGAGAACGTCGCCTACGCCGGCCGGCTGGTGGGCATGAGCCGGTCCGACGCGATGCAGCGCGCGCACCAGGTCCTCGACTACGTCGGCCTGGACGAGGAGCGCTACCGGCAGGCCCAGGGCTACAGCACGGGCATGCGCCAGCGCCTCAAGCTGGCCCAAGCCCTGGTGCACGACCCCGACCTCCTGATCCTCGACGAGCCCACCGAAGGCGTGGATCCCCAAGCCCGCGAGCACCTGCTCGACCTCCTGGCCGAGCTCCAGCGGGAGCACGGGCTTCGGCTCCTGATCGCCACGCACCTGCTCGGCGACGTCGAACGGCTGGCCGAGCACGCGGTGGTCTTGGACGACGGTGAGGTCGCGGTTGCCGGCGAGGCCGACGCCCTCCAGGACGTCGAAGCCAGCGCGTACGTCGTCGCCATCCAGGGCGACACCGACGCGTTCACCGCCGCGCTGGACGAGGCCGGCGTGGCCTGGGAACCCCGTCCGCCGCGGCTCAAGGTGGAGATCACCTCGCCTCGCCGCGTCGTGGAGCTGGCCGACCAGGCCGGTGTCGTGGTCCGCCACATCGATCCGGTCCAACGGGGCCTGGCCGATGCCCTCATGGAGGCCGTCGGCCAGCGATCGGCCGACCTCGGGCCCCCGGCATCGCGGTCGGCTGGGAACCTGGGAGGTGAGCTGGATGCCTGAGGGGGTGCGTGGCTACCCCGCCTGGGAGGGGCGCTTGTCCCAAGCCCCGCCCCTGGCGGCCATCGTGGAGGACACCTGGCGACGGACCTGGCGGTCGACCTGGGGCATGCTGACCCTGGTCCTGGTCTTCGGGTACGGTCTGCTCTACGTGGGCAGCCTGTACACGGCCAGCCAGGGCGGCGGGAGCCAGGTCCACACCGTCGAGAACCTCGTCGGCTTCCTCTCCTTCCTCACGTGGGGTGGCCTGGCCATCGCCGCGGTGGCCGGTTCCCCGGCGCTGGTCAGCGACCGCGAGGCCGGCGCCTTGGAGCTCTACCTGACCCGGGGCTTGACCAGGACCCAGTACATGGTCAGCAAGGGGCTCTCGGTGCTCGGCCTGACGTTCGCATGCGTGGCCGGACCTGGAGCGCTCTACTACCTCAGCTCCTGGTTCGTGTTCGAGACCCATCCCGAAGGCTGGGCGTGGACGATCCTGGGCATCCTGGGCTTCGGCCTGCTGGCCGCCGTCGTGATCACGGCGCTCGCTCTCGGTCTGAGCGCCGCCCTCGGATCGGCCCGGGCCTCGGTGCTCGTCCTGCTGGGCACCTTCGCTGTCCTCGACGTGCTCGTCGGGGACATCCTGATGCTCATCACCGACAACGCGGCCCTGGAGGTCGCCTCCCCCATCAGCGCCCTGCACCAACAGGCCACCTGGCTCTTCCGGGTCGATCCGCCCTTCGACTTCCCGACCTGGTGGGCCGGCATCACCCTGCTCGTGGCCGTGGCCGTCGGCCTGGGGCTGCTGGCAAGGTACCGCCCTCGTGTCCGAGGTGAGGACGCATGAGCGTGCTGCAGGCCCAGGATCTGTCCAAGTGGTACGGCGACGTCATCGGCCTCAACGACGTCGACCTGGAGATCGGCCACGGGATCACCGGCCTGCTTGGTCCCAACGGTGCCGGGAAGAGCACCCTGTTCCGTCTGGCCGTCGGCTTGGCGCGGCCCAGCGCCGGGCAGATCCGTGTGCTCGGCCAGGATCCATGGGACAACCAGAGCCTGTCCGCCCGGGTCGGCTACGTGCCCGAGGGCGAGCCGGCCTGGCGCGACAAGGCGGCCAGGGACGCCCTGACCTTCCACGGTCAACTGGGTGGCCTAGACAGCCAGGAGGCCAGGGACGCTGCTGAGAGGGCCCTGGCCGAGGTCGGCCTCGACGACGCCGCCACCAAGACCGTCGAGGCCATGAGCATGGGGATGCGCCAGCGGCTCAAGCTGGCCATGGCTCTGCTCCACGACCCCGAGCTGCTCATCCTCGACGAGCCGCTGACCGGCACCGACCCGGTGACCCGGCGCGAGCTCATCGGCCTGATCCAGGCGCTGCCCGATCAAGGCAGGAGCGCGATCGTGAGCACCCACGTCCTCGAGGATCTGGAGGCCATGACCGACCGGGTCGCCGTCCTCCACAAGGGCCGGCTCTACGCCCACGGCACCGTGGGGGAGATCCGCGACCTCATCGACCAGGTCCCCCGGCGGATCTTCATCGGCACGGGGGACGTCCGGGGTCTGGGCACCCGCGTCTGGCAGCTGGCCTCCGTGGTCGGCATGGAAGCCCTCGACCAGGGGGTGGTCGCCCACACCCGGGACCCGCAGGCCTTCTTCACCAGCTTCCAGGAGGCGGTCCTGGCTGACGGTCTGGAGATCACGAGCCTGTCGGTGATGGACGAGGACCTGTCGAGCATCTTCAACTACCTGGTGGGATCGTCGTGACCCGGCCCATCGTCCCCCTGTTCCGGCACGCTGTGAGCCAGTGGGCCTCCAGCAAGGGCCTCTGGATGGTCATCGCTGCGACCTTGCTGCCGCTGATCCTGACCGGTGCGTGGACGGCCACGCACCAGGATGACCTGGCGGTGACCTCGGTGACCTGGCAACCCGAGGCCCCCGTCGACGGGCAGAACCTGACCGTCGAGGCCACCGTCGAGAACACGGGTCCCAACCGGGTCCAGGCGACCAACGTGACCGTGGCCCTGGGGCCGGTCCGCGGGAACCAGCTCATCCCCCGGGCCAGCACGACCCAGAGCATCCCGTCCCTCGGGCCGGGGGAGACCGCGACCGTCGAGCTCGACTGGACGACACAAGCCGGCGGCTTCTACGTCTTCGCCCGGGCCGACCCCGACGACGAGATCGCCGAGATCGAGGAAGCCAACAACGACCTCCCGAGGCCCCTGGTCGTCCAGTACCCCGAGCCGGGCCCCGAGGACGCGCCGGCCTTGCCCGGCAACCTGACGGGCTCGGACAACGCCACCACCACCGCTGACCTGGCCGTCAGCGACCTCACCCTGCCGCCGGACGAGCCCGCGCCTGGGCAGAACGCGACCCTAAGCGCGACGGTCACCAACCGAGGCCCCGACGCGGTCTCGGAGGCCACAGCTGTGATCCGGGTCGCCCGGGTCCTGAGCGGGTCGCCGGTCACCATGACCGAGGAACGCCAGGTGGTCAGCCTCGAGCCGGGTGAGAGCCAGACCCTGGAGCTGACCTGGCAAGCCACCGAGGGGGTCGGCTGGGTCCAGGCCTGGATCGCAACCCCCGAGACCACCCACGATCCGGCGGCCGGGAACCAGGCCACCCAACAGAGCATCGTCGTCCAGCCGGCCCAGCCCCAGGATCCGCCCCAGCCGCCTGAACGCGTGACGATCAAGGGGTTCTACCTCGACGT
>CAYXGD010000097.1:0-7511 GCA_964464425.1 uncultured Thermoplasmatales archaeon | reverse complement strand
GGCCTCCAGGTGCTCGATCTCGGCGGCTCGCTGGATGCTCGCTTCCCGCAGGGCTTGGGCGTCCTTGCGGTGTGTGATGTCCGTCGTGATCCCGACGATCCAGCGGATCTCACCATGCTCGTCGAGGACCTCGGAGGTCCGGCCCTCGATCCAGCGCCAGCCACCATCGGGACCCACGATCCTCAACTCCCAGGGGGACGGCCAGTCCACCCAGCCGATCCCGGCGTCGGCAGCTTCCTGGAGCATCGGCAGATCCTCGGGGTGGATGCGATCGAGCAGCTGGCCGTACCCGTCGGCCAGGCTCTCCCGGGGGATCCCGAAGAGGTGCTCGAAAGAGGGGCTGAGGTACTCGACGGTGTTGTCGGGCTGGGCGACCCAGAGGAGATCGTCGAGGTTCTCAGCGATCGCCCGGAAGCGAGCCTCTGCGGCTCGCAGATCGGCCTCGGCCTCGATCTGGGCGGTGACGTCCTCGGCGATACCGACGACCCGCGCCACCTGCCCATCGTCGCCCTCGATCGGGAACGCGCGGTCCCGAACCCAGCGCACGGTCCCGTCAGGTTGGATCACCCGGTAGGTCTCGTCGTAGGTGCCCTGACGTTGCTGGGGTAGGGCTTCGATCACGCGTTGCCGATCCTCAGGATGGATCGCATCCACGAACCCCATCGGGTCCTCCCGGAGCGAGGCCCGGGAGCGGCCCCAGACCGTCTCGTAGGCCTCGCTCACGTACAGGTTGGTCTCCTTGTCGGGATCGGTCATCCAGAACACGGCGTCGATGTTGTCGACGAGCTGCTGGAAGATCGCTTCCCGTTCGGCCAGCGCCGCTTGGGAGATGCGCAGGTTGGCGTGCTGGCGCCGGGCCTTCATGGCCCGTAGCAGAAGAAGGCCGGCGACGAGCGGGAAGAGCAGGCCGAGGGCCCCGATGACCAGGTGGAGGGTGGGTTGGGTCTCACCGAGATCCTGGAACGCTCCCACCAGCCCTGTCCCCACCAGGAGCAGGATCATGGCCAGGGCGGAGAGCCCGAGGACGAGCAGCTCCTTGGCCAAGATCCCAGCGGTCGAGGGTTCAGGTGCCCCCTGCTGGCGCTGGTCTGGGTCCTCGGGGTCGGGAGGGGCGCGGGTCCAAAGCCCTTGATCCCCTGGGTTCGTCACGAGGCCTCTGGGGTCAGTCCCCTATAAGAGGGTGTCCGATCGCCATGTCCTCCATCCTGGTGGACACCCTGGGTCCCGGGCCGAAACGGCTTTCAAGCCCATCCGGTTACCGGCCCAACGATGCACGAGTACATGGAGCTCACCTTCCTGGGGACAGGTGGCTCCTGGCCTTCGAGCCAGCGCAACGTGTCCGCCGTCGGGCTCAAGCGCGGCTCCGAGGTCCTGCTCTTCGACTGCGGCGAGGGCACCCAGCGCCAGTTCCAGAAGAGCGGGCTCTCCTACATGGCCGTGGAGAAGATCTTCATCACCCACCTCCACGGCGACCACATCCTGGGGTTGCCGGGTCTGCTCCAGACCATGGCGCTCAACGAGCGCGACCGGCCGCTGGAGATCTACGGGCCGACGGGGATCCAGCGCGCCCTTCGCCTGTTCACCAGCAACCCCCTGCCCCGGCCCGGTTACGAGATCCGGGTCCGAGAGCTCACCGACGGGGACGAGCTCAGCTTCGACGGGTACACCATCCAGGTCCGCGAGCTGGCCCACAGCACGACCAACCTCGGCTACGCCCTCATCGAGGCGCCCCGGCCCGGCCGGTTCGACAAACCCAAAGCTGTCGAGCTCGGCGTCCCCGAGGGTCCCGCCTTCAGCCAGCTCCAGCAAGGCACGCCCGTCGAGCTCGAGGATGGGACCCTGGTGACCCCCGACCAGGTGCTCGGCCCCCCGCGCCGGGGCCGCAAGGTCGTCGTCACAGGCGATTGCACGCCCTGCGAGGCCACCGTCGAGCTCGCCCACCACGCCGACGTGCTGGTCCACGAAGCCACGTTCACCAGCGAGCTGTCGGCCGAGGCCAACAAGCGCGGGCACTCGACGGCCCAGCAGGCCGCGTTCATCGCCAAGAGCGCTGGCGTCGCCAAGCTCTTCCTGACCCACGTCAGCCCCCGGTACAACGACCCCGAACCGCTGGAGACCGAGGCCCGGGCCGTCTTCGAGGACGCCGTGGTCGCCCGGGACCTCATGACCGAGGTCATCAAGTTCCCCCCGGACGAGCCGCCCGAGGTCCTCGAACCCGAGGGCAAGACAGACGACGAGGCCGTCGAGACCGCGCCTGAGACCGGACGGGCCTGACGCGGCCCCAAGGGATCAGCCGGTGACCGGCTCCTGGATCGTCCGCTCGAAGACCTGGGTGGGTGTCCCGCTGTCGTCCACCGTGTAGACGGTCCCGGTCAGCTCGTCGCCGTGGATCTCCACGTGGACGAACCCGAGGGTGTCGCCCTGCTGGAAGTAGGCCCCGTTCCGGGTCGGGTCGGCGATCGCCCGGGTCTTGGCACCGGCGCCGCTGATGAGGAACTCGGTGTCGCCGCAACGGTCGACCGGGGCCAGCCACTCGAGGTCGTGATCGTGCCCGGCCAGGTAGAGGTCGGCCTGGTCGCAGACGTTCTGCTCCAGGAACATGCGCAGGAAGATGCCCAGGGTGCCGTCGCCGGGCTGCTGGGTCTCGTGTTGGCCGTTGTAGTCGCCAGCGTTCCCGTGCTCGCCGTTGCTGACGTACGGCTGGTGGCCGAAGACGAGCTTCCAGTCGGCGCTGCTGCTCGCCATGGCCTCCTGGAGCCAGGCGGCTTGTTGCGTGGCCAGCGGGTCGTGGGTGAACAGCGGATCCCCGGCCCACATGGCCGCGTTGGCGTCGATGCTGAAGAACTGGACGTTCGCGTCCCCCGGCTGGTCGTCGACCGTGAACGTGTACCACCGCTCGGGCATGTGCCACTTCTGGCTGACCCGGTCCTCCCGGTGGCTGTAGGCGACCTCGTGGTCGGCCCGGGCGTGGTAGGACCCGATGCCGGTGTCGTGCTCGTGGTGGTCGCCGGCGACGGTGGGGCCGCCGCTGCTGTCGTGGTTGCCGATCGTCAGGTAGAACGGCACGTCGAGGCCGGCGTAGGGTGCCTCGAACTTGGTGACGAACTGCGGGTCGTACGGGCTGCGGGGCCCGATGTCGTAGATGTTGTCCCCGGTGAGGACCACCAGGTCGCAGCCTTGCTCGGCGCAGACGGTCTCCATCGCGTCGGCGACGTTGTACTGACCGGCCTTGCCCGTGCCCGTGTCGCCGGTGACGATGAACCGGACGCCGGGCTCGGGGCTCGCCGGGCTCTCTGCGGTCACGCCGTCGGGCGGCAACTCGGTCTCGATCGGTCCGTGGTGGCCGTCGGCGACCAAGCCGACAGCCAACGGCAGCAGAAGCAGCGCACTGATGGTGATGGTCACAGGCCTCATGGTCAGCCTCCGGCGGCGGGATGGGAGCCATGGGCCTTGGCTCTAGGCCTTCTCCCGGTCTGACCAGGCTAGGTCGAGGCCCGTTCGGGGGACGAGACCGTGGGGGCCCGGCCCTCGTCCCTGGCGTCCAGGAAGGCGCGCCCGTCGGCCTTGCCGACCTGGATGGCGTGCCGGACGTCGTCCAGGTCGCGGGACAACCGGTGGACCGGCAGCTCCTCCTGGGGCCGTAGGATGTGGGCGGTCACGCCCTCGGGCGGGTCGAGCAGCCAGGATAGGTTCTGGGCGTGGAGCTCATGGTGATCCCGGACCAGGCCCTCCAGCGCCGGGAACTTGCGTCGGACGACCCACTCGTTGAACCACGGTTCCGGCGTCCGGCTGCCCTCGGCCCGGTTGAGGATGGTGACGACCTCGGTGGCGCCGTCCTCGATGGCTTTCCGAGCCGGGACGGGGACGACGAGTCCACCGTCGAGCCACCGGGTCCCGTCGATCTCGACCGGTGGGCCCGTGGCCAAGGGTAAGCGGCCGGTGGCCTTGAGCCACTCGAGCACCGGGCCCTGGCGGATGTCCTTGTAGTGCACCTGGCCGGTGTCGGCGTCGGTGACCGTCACGATGACCGGATGGTCGGCCTGCGCGACAGCTTCGACATCCAGGGGCATCTCCTCCTCGTAGACCACCTCGAACAGGGTCTCGTGGTCGAGGAGCGGGCCCTGGAAGGTCAGCCAGCGCGTGTAGGACATGATCCGGGGGTCACGGGCGTAGTCCCAGGTCTCGGCGGCGTGCTCGGCCTGGCCGGCCGTCCACCACGCTGCCAGCGCACCGCCGGCGCTGGTGCCGTAGACGGCGTCGAACGGGTCGAAGCCGTGCTCCTCGAAGGCGGCCAAGACACCGTTGGCGTAGGCTGCCCTCATGCCACCTCCCTCGATGACGAGCGCCCTCATCTGCACCTACTAGGCGGCTCCATGCCCATGAACTTGACCACCGTCCCCGTGGATCAGGGCGCCGGGCTCCCGAGCTCCTCGCTGGGCGTCCCGTCAGGGTCCGGGTCGTCGGGCGGCCGGCAGCTCCAGGTGAGCTTGCGGGCGATGATACTAGCGTTCAGGCTGGCACGTGCGAGGGCATCCCGGGCCTCGGCCGGGGCGTCGGTGAGGAAGTAGCCGGTCCCAGGCCCGGCATCGGGGTCGAACTGGAAGGCCTGGACGTGGATCCCCGCGAAGGTCATGGCCTTGACCGCGGCCACCAGGACCGGGGGTCGACGTCCGAGCTCACAGGCGACGATCTGCTTCTCGGTTCCGTGTTGCATGGCGATGGTGCGGCGCCGACGCTGCGGGCCGCGGGGCCGGGTTGGTCTGGTCCAAGGGTTCAAGGTTCTGGCACGGCCGTCGAAGGGCACCACGGCCCTCCGGGACCAGAAGGGAGGAGAGGTCCGGCCCCGAGGTCCATCCCGGACCCCGGGGCCGGCCAGCCGTGCACAGGCCGGTCCCCAGCCGGCGGCTGAGGCCTAGCACGGGGGGAACGATCAGGACGAAGACGGGGTCAGCTCAGGGTCCGTTCGAGCTCCTCGGCCCCCTGAGCAAACCGGAAGGCCCACTTGTCGAGCCGGTTGGTCGGTTCGGGCCTGTGGCCGCAGACCTCGGCCTCGAACCCCTCGTCCTCGAGGACCTCGGTGGCTCGGGCCGGATCGGTGGTCACCAACCGGGAGACCTCCATGGTCCCTGTGGGCTCCAGCTCGTAGCGGACCACCGCGACGTTCTCGTCGGCCAAGGCTCTCAACGCTCGCACCAGGCCCTCTGGAAGAGAGCCGAGGCGGCACCTGATCTCGGTGTTGGTCGGTAGCGCCATCATCGTATCGCATCCCGCCCCTCCTGAGGGGGCAACCGGGCGATGCGGGCCGGGGTCTTGAGCGCTCTGTCAGGGCCGTCGAACGCTGGATGAGCCAGGGTCAAGGCCAGGGCTTGAGCGTGTCGCGGGCCTCGATGAGAACCGGCGCGAGAGGCCCTGCGGTCGGGTCCTTGGATGCTCCATCGAACGGCCACCGCCGGGTCGTCCGGCCGGTCGCCTATGGGAGAGAAGGGGGAACGCTCCCGCCGGCCCAGAGGGTGGTGGCGCGATGAGGTGACAGGGCCGGCGGGAGTTATGCTCCCAGGGACCCGTCAGCGTCGCTGGGTGATCTCCTCGTCGAGCCGTTCGGCGCCGGAGGCGAAACGGAAGGCCCAACGGTCGACGTGACCGAGGGCGCTGTTCCAGGTGGACACGCTGGCTTTCGGGACCGCCGTCGTCAGGGTTGTGATCGATACCATCGTATCATCCTCGAAGGCCCTCTGAGGGCCATCCCGGCCAGACGGCCTGGGGCATATCAACGGTGTTCGAGCTGTCTCGAAATGAACCCGACGACCCTTCACGTCCGTCGCTGGGTGGGGGACGCCAACGGGGCCGAGGATGAGAGATCCAGCTGTGCCGGGGCGTCAGAGGCGATAAGCGTCCCGTCCGGGGGCCAACCGGCCGGTGGCCCCGGGCCTTCCGGGCGCGCCCGGACACACCGCGTTCGGGGCCCTGGGCCACCCCTGAGCCGTCGCCTCTCGTCTCAGGGCCTGACCCTGTTCGGGAGCCGGGGGAAGGGCACGGCGTCGCGGACGTGGTCGAGGTTGCACACGTAACTGACCAGGCGCTCCATGCCCAGGCCGAACCCCGAGTGGGGGACCGACCCGTACCGTCGGAGATCGAGGTACCACTCGTACTCGGAGACGTCCGCACCCTCCTCCTCGAGGCGCTGGACGATCAGGTCGAGGTCGGTGGAGCGCTCGCTCCCGCCGATCAGCTCGCCGTAGCCCTCGGGCGCGATCAGGTCGCCGCACTTGGCGTAGGTGCCATCGTCGGTGGCGGCCATGTAGAAGGCCTTGATCTTGGCCGGCCAGTGGGTCACGAAGACGAAGTCGCCCACGTGCTCGGACAGGGCGCGCTCATCGGGCGCGCCGAAGTCATCGCCCCAGCTGATGTCGTGGCCCTCGGCCTGCAGGATGTCGATGGCCTCGTCGTAGGTGAGCCGCTCGAAGGGCGTGGTGACCTTGAGCGTCTCCGGGTCACGGCCGAGCGTCTCGAGCTCCTCGGCGCGTTCCTCGGCGACCGTGTTGAGCGCGTGGGCGACCAGGTTCTCCTGGATCTCCAGGTTCTCCTCGTGGTCGCACCAGGCCTGCTCGGCCTCCAGGTGCCAGTACTCGGTCAGGTGCTTGGGTGTCCGGCTCTTCTCGGCCCGGAAGCTCGGCGCCAGGCACCAGACCCGCTCCAGGCTGAAGATCAGCGCTTCCAGGTACATCTGGCTGGACTGCGTCAGGTAGGCAGGGTCGCCGAAGTAGTCGACCTCGAAGACCGTGGCCCCACCCTCCGCGGCGCTCTGCGTCAGCATCGAGGGCCAGACCTGGTAGAAGGCGTTGTCCGAGAACCACTCGGCCATGGCCTCGGTCAGGGTGTGCCGCACCTTGGCCACGCTGGACAGCTTCTGGCTCCGCAGCCAGAGGTGACGGTGGTCGAGCACGTGCTCGATCCCCATGTCGTCGTACAAGGGGATATCCGGGCTCTGACCGACCTGCTCGAACCCGGTGACCTTGAGCTCGTACCCGCCGGGCGCCCGCTCGTCCTCGGCGACCTCGCCGGTGGCGATGCAGCTGGCCTCCAGGCGCACGGCCTCGGCGTCAGCGAACCCTGTCTCGTCGACGTTGTCCTTCTTGACCGTGCACTGCAGGGTGCCGGTGGCATCCCTGATCACGATGAAAGCGATCCCGCCGGTCGAACGCTGACGGTGGACCCAACCTCGGACGGTGACGGTCTTGCCGGTCATCTCCCCCTCGAGGATCCGGGCGATGGGCACGCGCGTGGCCTCGGCCATCGGGCGCCTCAACGGGCAGGTCCGTTTTGAACGTTCCGCGCTGGACCCCGGAGGGACCCTTGGCTTTAGGTGATGGTGCCACTACGGGACCCAGTGTCCCACGCAGCAGCGCCTGGCAAGCTCATCCTCTTCGGCGAACACGCCGTCGTGTTCGGTGAGCCCGCCGTCGCCGTCGCCATCGACCTGGAGACCAAGGTCGACGTCCTCCCCGACGAGC
>CAYXGD010000096.1:2812-7667 GCA_964464425.1 uncultured Thermoplasmatales archaeon | reverse complement strand
GCTCGACGATGCGGGCCCGCTTCGGGTTGCGGAGCAGATGCTCGGTGATGGCCTCCTCCTCGCGCCCGGTCGGGTAGTGGATCCGGCAGCGGCCCTCCGTGATGTGCCGGACCATGCCGGCCTCCTCTAGCTTGCGGACGTGGTGGCGCACGGTGGACCGGGAGGCATCCAGCCGCTGGGCGATCTCACCCAAGGACAGACCGGGTTCCTCACGTAGGAGCTCGTAGGCGGCGGCCCGGGTCTCGTGGTCGAGGACGTCGTCGCGCTTGATCCGGGAGTAGAGGCTCGCGAGGAACGGGCTCAGGCGGCGGAGCAGCGCCGAGGGGTTCCAGGCGCCTGGCTGGGCGTGGATCACGGCCAGCGCAGCCACGGCGGCAGCTGCCGCACCCTGGCCAGCGACCAGCTCTCCGACGAGGTCGGTGGCGCCGTTGGCCGGAGCCTCGGCGGCGGCCTGGCTGCGGTGGGCCGTGTAGGTGGGACGCTCGCCGGCGGTGACCGCCTTCTGTTCGAGGGTGAGGTCGTAGCCGGGCGCAGCGATCAGCTGGCCTGGTTCGAGGTACGTGACGCGTTGCTGGATGCGTTGGTCGCCCACCTCGGCGTCCACGCGCGTCGTGGTGATCCTCAGATCGGCAGCCTCCGTCTCGGCGGCCAAAGAGCCGTCGCTGTCGATGTGGAGGGTCCCGTGGTCGAGGATCTCCACCTGGGTCCGGTCGAGGCCCAGGTCCTCCGTGATGCCCCCCAGGGGCAGGAGCGCGGAGACCAGCAGGATCGCGATGCCTTGGCTCACCTCTCAAGCCACCTCTTCGGTTGAAGAGCCGTTGAGCCAGATAAAGGGTTGGTGGCCACGTCGTTAAAACGTCACCCTGGCAGCCGATCCCGGCGCGGGACAGCGCCCGGGCTCGGAGGTTGCAGGGTCTCGGAGGAACGGGGACACGGGGTCCCACACAGCATTCCTTATCTACGAGACAGCTGACACCTCCTCTACTTCAACTTACCGGTGCGCTCGGAGCGGCGGGGGTCGCAGATCCGTGAGCCCCTGGCCTGGAGCGGTCGTCTCGATGCCGCCAAGGCGCTGCCTCAGGGAAGAGAAAGGTCCGCCGGGCCAGTGGGGATCCCGGCCCGGCGGCGACAGCGCGTGTCCAGCCTATGGCCATCCCCCCGGGGAAAGGGGGGATGGCCGACGGAGGTGAGGAAAGGTCCGTCAAGGCGGCCCGCGGCGTCCCATCCCACGTTGCCTTGACCTGAGGCCAGACGAGCCACCAATCGTTACAATCCTTATAATGATTTCGTGCAGTTGGACACTTCTACTAGAGCTTCAGATGGTTACTAGTCCTTCCAGTGCATCTGCTGGAGATGGAGCGGAACGCAGCCATATGCCGGCTGCCCCTCCAACCCTTTTTATGGGACGGGTGGATGCCGCCCCCATGCCCAGGACGGGCGACACCGAGGACAGGCTCTCCGCGCTACCGGAGGACGCACCGGTCTGCGCCCTCGACTTCCGCTACGGGACCGACGAGATCAAGGCGGTCTTCAGCGAAGCCGGCAAGCTGGCCCGATTGCTCGAGACCGAGGCCGCACTGGCTAGGGCCCACGCCCGGGTCGGCAACATCCCGGAGGAGGCCGCAGCGGAGATCACCCGCAAGGCCACCCTCGAGCACGTCTCGCCTGCCCGTGTCAAGGAGATCGAGGCCGAGATCAAGCACGATCTCATGGCTGTCGTCGTCGCCATCACCGAGCGATGCGAGGGAGAGGCCGGCCGCTACGTCCACCTCGGGGCGACGTCCTACGACATCATCGACACCGCCAACGCGCTGATGATGCGCGAGGGCCTGGATCTGCTCGAGGACCAGCTCGTCCGCCTCGAGCGTGCGCTGGCCACCCTGGCCCGGGCCCACCGGACCACGCCGTGCCCCGGCCGGACGCACGGCCAGCACGCCGTCCCGACCACCTTCGGCTACAAGATGGCCACCTTCCTCTCGGAGGTCCACCGCCACCGCGGCCGCCTGCTGGAGGCTCGGGACCGGTGCCTGGTCGGCAAGATGATGGGCGCGGTCGGCACCGGTGCCGCCTTCGGTGACGACGCGTTCGAGATCGAGGCGGCCGTGGGCGACGAGCTGGGCATCCCGATGGAGTCCGCCCCGACCCAGATCGTTTCCCGGGACCGCTACAACGAGGTCTTCGGGCACATGACCTCGCTGGTGACCAGCCTGGAGAAGTTCGCCACGGAGATCCGCAACCTCCAGCGCAACGAGATCGACGAGGCCGCCGAAGGGTTCGACCGCGCGTCCCAGGTCGGCTCCTCGACCATGGCCCAGAAGAAGAACCCGGTCTCCTGCGAGAAGATCACCGGCCTGGCCCGGATCGCTCGCTCGTTCCTGAACCCGGCCTACGAGAACGCCGTCCAGTGGCACGAGCGCGACCTGTCGAACTCCTCGGCCGAGCGCTTCATCCTGCCGCACCTGTTCATCCTGACCCACGAGGCCACCCGCGTCGCAGCCGACGTCTTCCAGGACCTCCAGGTGAACACAGAGAAGATGCGCGAGAACCTCTACCTCACACCGACCATCACGGCCGAGGCCATGGTCATCGCTCTGACCGAGCGCGGCATCGGCCGCCAGGAGGCCCACGAGATCGTCCGGCAGGCCAGCATGGGCGCCGGCTCGCGCCAGGCGTTCCGCGAGGCGCTGCTCAGCGACGACCGTGTCGCCGACCTCCTCAAGGCCGACGAGGTCGACGAGCTCCTCGAGCCGACCAACTACCTCGGCAAGGCGCCTGAGCTGGTCGATCGGGTCCTCGAGGAGACCGGCCACGAGGCCTGAAGCCTCGGCCCCGCTGCCCACCTCTGACCGCGCGGTGAGCGTCGAAGCGGGCCGCTGTTGGAAGATGAGGTGGCGCGGCCGGGCCCGGGAGGCGTTAGGGCCCGACCGGCCTTCGTCCCGTCGCGATCGCGGCCTGTCTTCAGAAGGTCAGTGACTGGCCGCACCGCGTCAAGCTGTGACGAGGTACTCCTACCTGTCGCCTCCGCAACCGATGGGCTGCCTGTCACCCCTCACATATCCGGGCGAGCGGTCAACCCTGCCGCGGTGGGCCCTCGCTGACCCTCTCGGACCACCCTTGGCGGGGGGCGGCCTGGTAGACGAGCGAGGTCCGTCCGACGCTGATCACATCCCCCGGTTGGAGGACCGCACGGCCGCCCTCCGGGATCCGGGCGAAGTTGATGCGGGTCCCGTTGGAGCTGAACACGTCGACCAGGGCGTGGCCTTCGGGGTCGACCTGCACCTCGGCGTGCCGGCTGGAGACGAAGGGGTCGTGGTCGAGCTCGAGGTCCCGGTCGGCATCGCGGCCGATGGTCCAACGTGGCCCCTCGCCGTCCAGCTCGAACCGCTTGCCAGCCTCCGGACCGGAGACGACGAGCAGATGGGCGGTGGGGCAGGCGCCGGCCTCCTCACCGCAGGCGTCGGGCTGGTGGTCGACGGAGAGCATCATGGTCTGCTCCTCCCGCTCGCGCTCCGGGCCTCCTTCCGGCTCGAGCCTGCCTAGGTCTGCGATCCGCATGCCCAGGGCGAACAGACGCTGCGGCACGACCTGGTACTCAGCCACCGGGCCCGTGTCGCGCCACCCCTGCAGCTCGCGGACGAAGCCGCGCTGCTCCAGCTTCTCGATGTGCTTGGAGGCCGACTGCCGGGACATGCTGAGCGCCTCGGCGATCTCCTCCCGGTAGCGGGGACGTGTGAGGATGTGGAGCAGCCGGAGGCGGTTGTCGTTGGACAGCGCCGAGAGGTCGGCGCAGAGCTCCTCGATGCGTTCCTCGTCCCGGACGATCTGGGTCACTGTCGGATCACGCTCTCGATCTCCTGGGCGAACCGACGGGCGCTCGGGAACCGACGTTCAGGCTCCGTGGCCAACGCCGTGGCCAAGAGCTCCTCGACCTCGGGTGGAACCTGGTTGGAGATGATGACCTGTTCGGTCCGCCGCGGCGGTGCACCGTACAGCGTCTCGTAGAGGACGGCCCCGCACGCGTAGACGTCGGACCGCTGCGTGCCCTGGGAGCGTCCATCAGCGACCTCCGGGGCCATGTAGGCCAGGGTTCCGGCCTGCCCGTCGTCCTGGTCGATCAGCGTCTGGCCCGAGCGTCCGGCCGCCACGGCCACGCCGAAGTCGGCCACCTTCGCCCGGCCATCGTCGGTGATCAAGATGTTCGACGGCTTGATGTCCCGGTGGACCACGCCTTTGTCGTGCACGGCTTGCAGCCCGGTCAGGACGTCGTACACGATCCCCAGGGCTCGCTTCCAGGGCACCGATCCTTTGGCCTGGAGGAGGTCGGATAGGCTGCCGCCTTCGACGTGCTCCATCACGATGATCGGTCGTTGGCCATCGTCGATGACCTCGTCGATCCGGACCACGTTGGGATGCCGGACCTTGGCGGCCAGGCGAGCCTCGGTGAAGAAGCGTTCGCGGAGCTCGGGGTCCTGCTGCCATCGAGGGAGGGGCTCCTTGAGGACCACGAGCCGGTCCCGGGTCCGATCGCGGGCCAGCCAGGTCCGGCCGGCGCCACCCTCCCCGAGCAACCGAAGCCGTTCATAGGTCTCGGCGACCTCGGCATCCCGGGTCACGACCACAGCGTTCCGGGCGTAGTAGGAGAGGACCCGGTGCTCGTCCTCGCTGATACCATAACGCTCCCGAAGCGCTGTGAGGAAGGGGCCATCTTCCTCCAGGGTCCCCCGGGCCATGGCCGCTTCCAGGGCGGCCCGGTAAGCGTCGATCCGTTGCTCGTAGAGCACCGCCTCGTGGTCGACGGGGTTGTCCGGCGCGGGATCCACGCCGAAGAGGCGCCGGGCGGCCTTCAAGCTGGGCA
>CAYXGD010000096.1:0-2712 GCA_964464425.1 uncultured Thermoplasmatales archaeon | reverse complement strand
CGCTCGCTGGCCGTCGGGGCCCCCCGGGCCTCCTGGCGAGCGCGCAACGCGACCCAGCCAAGGATGGCCGTCAGGACCAGGAAGAGGACCGCGAAGGGCACGTTCTGACCGGTGGCTCCGTAGAAGGCCGCCCAGCCCCCCCAGAACCCGAGCTGGTGGCCGGCGGTGAACCCAAGGTAGAGGGCCAGGCCCGCGGCCAGGGTGCTCGATCGTTGGGTCGTCCGCACCGTGGGAGCGTCCAACATGCCCCGCCAGAGGACCAGCAGGGCCGTCCCGAACGAGAGGAAGAACACGGCTTGGAGCGGGACGTACAGCGCGCCCCAATGGGCCAACAGGCCGGTCTCCCCGCGGCTGACGTCCTCGAGCCACAGGGATGGTTCGAGGATCAGGGTGGCCGCGGCGCCGATGGCCACGATGCCGAGGGCCCAGGAGATGCCACGCCAGGTCCAGCGATCGCCACCGCTGCGGGACTGGGCCCGTGAGAACTCCATGAGCAGGTAGGGTAGCAGGAAGAGGCAGCCAAGGCTGGCCACCAAGAGCTTGCCGGCCACCGCTGGATCCTGCAGGCTGCTGGCGATGTTCCCGAGCAGGATATGCCCCGCCCAAAGGACCGCGAAGAGCCCGAAAGCGAGGGCTCCCCTCGGTCGGCGGGGTCCACCGCGCAAGCTCCAGATGCCGAGCAGGAGGAGCGCGAGCGCGCTCAGGAGGGCAAGGCTCGAGGAGATCAGGTCCAAGGACACGTTCAGCCCTCCTAGCAGCTGGGATCACATGGCCGCGGCTCCGGGCCATCCAGGCCAAGGATGTACCCGTCGTCGTCCTCGTGGCTCCAGAGGTCCGTGCCGGCGTCAAGGGCCGCGGCCTGACCGAGGGTCCGGTCGCCGTCGGTGTGCACCTTGAGGTGGTACGTGCCGCGAGCATCGAAGGTGTAGGTGCCGACGTCGTTGTGGCCCACCGTCATCAGGGTCTCGCCCGTGGCGTCGAGGAGGTCAGCCTGCACGTCGGTGATCCCTGAGAGGCCAGCCAGCGAGAACGTGAGGGTGTCCCCGCGCTTGGCGTCGATCTGGTAGACATCGGCGGCGTCCCCGGCTGGTAGGGTCCCGCCGCTGCAGCCCTCGTCGATCCTCGAGGCGGTGGCGGTCGTATCGCCAGCGTCGGCGCCCGATCCGGCGTCGCCGTCGGCCAGCAGCTGCCGGGGGGTGAACGTCTCGAGCTCGAAGCTCCAGCTCCCCGGAGCACGGGCCCGGTCGTGGCCGTCGGTGAAGCCGAACCGGAGATCCGACGCGCCGGCACCGGCCAGGGCCATGTCGACGGCCCGGTTCTGGCCCTTGTGCGCCTCGGTTCGGACGGTGGCCAGACCGGGGATGTCCAGGGTCACCTGGGTGGTCGCCGTCCCGCTGGCGGCGGCCTCGACGCAGACGTTCGTGCTGTCGGGGCTCAAGCCGAACCAGTCGACGTCCGAGCTGCTGTCCAGGCTGCCGCTGTACCGGCCAGGGCCCGGCAGCCGGGTCGGTGCGGTTCGCAGCTCCGAGGCATCGGCCCCGGTACCTGCATCGCCACTGTCGCTGCCGGGTTGGGTCTGGACCAGCAGCCGATCCGCTCGGGAGGTGAGATCGCCTGTCCCTGCGACCACGAGGGTCGAGCAGAGGAGGATGCCTCCCAGGATGAAAGAGATCACTCGCTTCAATCGGGCCGCCTCCGAGCCAACCCATCGCATGGAGGGGATATCAAAGATTCGTCGGCTGCAACCGTGTGGTTGCACACCACCCAAGCCACCGATGCTCCCGGTTGAAGCCGCTAGGGCGGCCACTTACCCCATGGGGCTGAAGGGTCAACGAGCGTTGAGCGCATGGTGCGCTTGGGGATGCCGACCCGGTCAGCCCACAGCGTCACAAGGGGACCGCGCGGAAACCGGGCGGCGGGCCAAGCCACACGAGCGCGATCAGCACACCGAGCCAGGCCAAAAGCCAGCCGACGAAGGTGTGCTTGACCGGCGTCCGCCACGCGTCAGGTAGGAACGGCTGGAGGAACGTCGCCCCCACCCCCAGGACCGGGATGGCCAACCAACCCCCCCAGAAGACGCCGAAGTAGGCCGCGATCCAGAGGAACGGCAGGACAGCACCCAGCCAGCCTTGGGCGTGAGCGATCCCCCACCAGCCGAGGGCGTAGGCCAGGAGGGCAACAGGGAGGGCCGAGAGCCGCTTGACCGGGGCCACGGTCGGGCAACCCACCCTCAGGCAAAAACCAACCGGTCGGCCAGGAAGGCCAGGAGGACCAGGACCACGCTGGCGATGGCGATGCCCCAGCGCGTGATCTCCCGGGGCTCGGTCAGGAGCTCTCGCAGGTCCACGAACACCAAGGCCCCCGCTGGGGCTTAGAGGTTGCTGGATGCAGCGGGCCGGTCGGTCAATCCTCGGCCAGGGCCGTCTCCAGCGCCTGCATCCCCTTGGGGTTCTCCTCGAAGTAGGCGCGGACGTCGCCCAGGATCTCGTTGAGGGCCCCGGCCGTCGCGTTCTTGAGGTCCAGCGGGTGCAGCTCGCCGCCCCCGAAGCTCTTGGCGACCTGCTGGAAGCTCTCGAAGTGCAACGGGCCGCCGAACTTCTCGGGCCGGTCGACGTGTAGCTCGCCAAGGTCGGGGAGGATCACGTGCTTGAGCAGCTCGAGGACCGGGTTCCCGTCGACCTCGCCCTGGGGGCAGTAGGCACCCTTGAGCTT
>CAYXGD010000095.1:0-7763 GCA_964464425.1 uncultured Thermoplasmatales archaeon | reverse complement strand
ACCGGAGGGCGGTCTGGGCGACCAGGTTGAGCTTCTCGCCCAGGAGGCCGCCGACCGGGCTCGACAGCGCGTCGTGCCACCACGAGAGCGAGCGCTCGCGGCTGGGCGGGAAGGCCACGGTGTTGGCGATGACGATGCGCTTGACCCTGTCGGGGTGCTTGGTCGCAAGGCCCATGCCAAGGGGACCACCCCAGTCGTGGAGGACCAAGGTCAGATCGTCCAGGTCCAGGTGCTCGACCAGGCCGATCAGGTTGTCCACGTGCCGGTCCAGGCTGTGGTAGGCCGGCGAGGCAGGCTTCTCGGAGAGGCCGAGACCGACCATGTCGGGCGCGATGACGCGGTGACCTTCGTCGCGGGCGGGGGCCATCAGGTTCCGCCAGAGGTAGGACCAGGTCGGGTTCCCGTGCTGGAAGAGCAGGGTCTCGGGGGCGTCCTCGGGACCATCCTCGAGCACGCTCATGCGGACCCCGTTGACCGTGACGTCCCGACGGTCGAACGGCAGTTGTTCCTCGATGAACGCCGGCAGGCTCATGGGTCGGGCACAGGGCCCTGGCCTCAAAGATGCTGCCCCGAAGACGCTCCAGCGCGACCCGCAACCCTTTCGACCCCGCGTGGCCCTGGGCGGGCCGTGAGCGCCTACCAGGACCTCGTCGACCGGCTCGAACGGATCAGCGGTGTCAGCCAAGCCTCGGGCGTGCTGCGCTGGGATCAGGAGACGATGATGCCGGAGGGCGGGACCGAGGCCCGGGCCCTGCAGCTCTCGGTCCTCGATGGCTTGTCCCACGAGATGTTCACCGCCGACGCGGTCGGTCGGCTGCTCGATCAGGCCGAGAAGGAGGCCAGCGCTCCCGAGCAGGAGGCGCTCCTGCGTGAGGCCCGCCGGGCCTGGGAGCGTGCCACCCGGGTGCCGGGTGACCTGGTCGAGGCCCTCAGCCAGGCCAGCAGCCGGGCGCTGGAGGCGTGGGTCAAGGCACGGGGGAACGACGACTTCGGGACGTTCGCTCCCCACCTGGAACGCCTGCTGGAGCTCTCCCGGCAGAAGGCCGAGCACATCGACCCCGACCGGGACCCCTACGAGGTGCTGTACGAGGGCTACGAGCCATGGCTCCCGTGGGACCGGGCCCGGCCGTTGATCGACGAGCTGCGGGCCGGCATCCAGCCCTTGATCGACCGGGCCCCGGACCCTGGGACCCTGGCCGACCCGTTCACGGGCACCTGGCCGGTGGCCCAGCAGGAAGCGCTCTCCCGGCGGATCCTGGACCAGCTCGGCTACGACTTCCAGCACGGCCGGTTGGATGTCAGCGCCCACCCGTTCAGCACGGGCAACCCCTACGATGCCCGGATCACCACCCGGTACGACGAGAGGGCCGTGCTCAGCGCGCTGACCAGCACGATCCACGAGTGCGGGCACGCCATGTACACCCAGGGCCTGCCCACCGAGCACTTCGGCACGCCCCTGGGGGACGATCGGGATCTGGTCGTCCACGAGTCCCAATCCAGGCTCTGGGAGAACCACGTCGCCCGCTCCCGCCCGTTCTGGCGGTGGGCTGTCGGCGCCTTCCAGGACGTCTTCGGGGACCGGGCCGCGGATCTCGAGCCCGAGGCGTGCTTCCAGGCGGCCAACGTGGTCGAGCCGTCGCTGATCCGTGTTGAGGCCGACGAGCTGACCTACCACGCCCACATCGCCTTGCGCGTCGAGATCGAGGAGGCCCTCGTCCAGGGCGACCTGGAGGTCGCCGAGGCACCGCAACGATGGGACGAGCTCAGCGAGCGCTACCTCGGGCTCAGGCCCCCCGACGACGCCCAGGGTGTCCTGCAGGACGTCCACTGGAGCCATGGGGCCTTCGGGTACTTCCCGACGTACTCCCTGGGGTCCATGCTGGCCGCGCAACTGTTCGAGGTGTACGCCGACCAGGCCGACGACGTGGACCAGGCGATCAGCCAGGGGCGCTTCGGTGACCTGCTGGCCTGGTTGCGGGCGGAGGTCCACCAGCACGGGGCCCGGTACACGACCCCGGACCTGATCGAACGAGCCACGGGCAAGCCGCTGTCTGAGGCACCGTTCCTGGCCTACGCCGAGCAGAAGTTCCCCCGGGCCTGGAACGCCGAGCTGTGAGGCGCCAGGTCAGGCCGAGACGTCGGGGATCGGCCGGTGGTCGACCGAGAAGTCGGGCCCGACGATGAGCAGGCTGTTGGCCGGCACCGGCTCCCAAGCGGTCGTCTCCTCCCATAGCGCCTCGCTGGAGACCAGCACGGAGCCGGGCTCACCGGGGTCGTGGGCCACGCACACCCCGTCCTCGCACGTGAACGACTGGGCCCGTCCCAGGTAGAGCGTGGCCGGGTCCTTGCCGGGGGTGGCGTAGCGGCAGACGACCATGGAGCGGCCGTCGGTGAGGGCCAGGTTGGCCACCGTTTGCTCCTGGGGGGCATGGTCCTCTCGGACCTGCTCCACGTGGGCCAGGGCGTCCAGGATCCCATCAGCCATGTCCTCGGCGGTCGGTTCGAGCACCGAGCGACCCATGGCCTGCCGGACCGCTGCGAACAGGTGCTCGCTGTCGGTCGACCCCTGGATGCTGAAATAGAGGTCGTCCTCCAGGTCGTCACGGAGGACCTTGTTGACCTCGTCGTGGGCGCCGATGGTCCCGTTGTGCATGAACATCAGGCGGCCGGCGACGAACGGGTGGCAGTTGAGCTGGTGGATGGGGATCCCGGGCGTGGCGCCGCGGACGTGGGCGAAGAAGAGGTTGGTCCGCGTCCGGGGCGCGATGTGGGCCATGTTGGTGTCGGCCCAGGCCGGGCGTACGTTGCGATAGAGGGCCGGCTCCGGGTCGAGCTCGGGGACGTACCAGCCCACGCCGAACCCATCCCCGTTCATGGCCTCGCGCCCTTCCCGGGCGCCGAAGCTCTGCCGGATGATCGAGTGGTCGGGCCGCAACAGGAGCTCGTCCAGGCGGATCGGCCGACCAAGGTAGGCGGTGAACCGGCACATCGGGGCCCTTACATGGCGGTCTCTCCCTTTTGAACCCCTCGGCGCAACGCCTGGTGGCAAGCGCACCGTATCCGGTCGCCAACCTTGATGGCCCCCTCCCCTATCGGGCCGCGTGGCCATCTCCAGGACCGGATGGGGCTACCTGCTGCTGGTCGTCACCGCCATCGGCTGGAGCGGGGCCTGGGTGACCGCCCGCTTGGCCGCCCACGACGCGCCGCCGATGACCGTGACGGTCGGCCGCTTCGCCATCGCTGCTGTAGCCCTGATGCCCGCCTGGCTGGCGTTCGATCGGTCCCGACGGATCGATCTGTCGCAGCGGGACTGGGCCCTGATCCTGGGGATGAGCCTGACCGGGATCACCACCTACACCGTGCTGTTCCTGATCGGCGTCAGCCTGGCACCGGCCACCGACGGCTCGATCATCACGCCGGGGTTCGTAGGCCTGTTCGCCATCGCGATCGCCTGGGGGTTCACCGGCGACCGTCCCGGCCGCCTTCCCCTGATCGGTTCGATCCTGGCCCTCGTCGGCAGCCTGGTGGTCGGCTGGGGGGCGCTGAGGTCCGGCGGTCTCGGCTCCGATCGGTTGCTCGGCGAGGCGGCGTTCATGGCCTCCGCGGCGGTCTACGGCGCCTACACGGTCCTGGGTCGGCGCCTGTCGGACACGGTCCCGGCGGTCACAGGCGTCCTGCTGGCCTCGGCCCTGGGGGCAGCCCTCCTGGCGCCGGTGGCCCTGTGGGTCGAGGGCGTCCCCGACCTGGCGGCCTGGTCGTGGCGTGCCTGGCTCAACGTGGTGTACCTGGGCCTGGTGGCCACGGCGGTCAGCTTCGTGACCTACTACCTGGCCGTCCAGTACGTCGGCGTCGGCCGGACCGCACCGGCCTTGGGCCTGGTGCCCCTGTTCAGCGTGGTCGGTGCGGCCGTCCTCCTGGGTGATCAGGTGACCTGGCTCCATGGGGTCGGTGGCTTGCTGGTGATCGCCGGGATCATGCTCCCGGCGTTCCGTCAGAGGTCCGGCACGGCAGGCAGCCAGGGCGCCTCGGAGAGCGGGGCGTCGGCCGACCCCGAGCCGGAGCCCTGACCTCGCTCGGCCGGCCCGGTCCACCGGACCGCGACCGTCCCCAGGTAGGCGTGGCCATCCTGGGGCTTCTGGAGAGCCAGGGTCCAGGTGCCCTGGGTGGCCTCAAGCAGGGTGCCGGTGAAGGCCTCGTGCTTGCCGTCGACCTGGTAGGTCCAGGGGGTCCGATCGACCTCGGGCGGGGAGACCATCGCCATGGTGCCCTCGCTGCCGCCAGCGTAGACGACCAGGTTGTCGTAGCCGGGGGCCTGCTGGAACGGCTCGACCTCTGGGCCGTCAGCGGCTGACAGCTCGTGGACGGGGCCCTCCTCGTACCACGTCCACGCCTCGGCCGTGGTCACCTCGGTCAGGGTGATGTCGAAGACGGGGCGGCCGTTCCACGTGTAGGTGTAGCTGGTCAGGTAGCCCACGCTGGGCGCGTAGGTGTAGGTGATCTGGTAGTCGTCGCCGGGCCCGCCGCCCAGGGTCATCACGTACCCAGGTTCGGTGCCGTTCGGGGTCGGGACGGGCGCTTGGTGGGCGGTGACCGGTTCCTGGCCGCGGTACCAGACCTTGCCGTCGCGGAGGGGGAAGTCGAAGAGGTGCCAGCCTTCCGGGTGACCATCGGTCGGCTCGCGGTTCAGCTCGGCGTCGCGCACGCCGAACCAGGCACGCTCGAGGAACACCTCGCCGATGAGATCGGTCCGGGTCTGACCGGTGAGGAGGTAGCCGTCGTCGCTGGCCTGAGCGACCACGACGGTGAACGAGGGGATCAGGTCCCAGTGGCCGCCGGCCTCGTAGACGAACGCCGTGCCGGGGGCCAGGTCGGGCGCCTGCGTGGCCTGCCTGTCGCTGGCTTGGTCGCTCGCCAGGCGGGTGGGGTCGGCGCCCAAGCACCCGGCCAGGGGCAGGGTGAGCACGAGGATGGCCACCACCAGGGCCCGAGCCATGGATGGCAAGGGTGCCTCTGGGGTCTTGAGCGTTGTGTTGCACGGCCTGCGGTTCCCCCGAGGGGCCAGGGTTGAAGCTGAGCAGCGTCATGCCCCGCCTCGTGGTCGAGGCGGCACCCATCGAGCCGGTGTTCGACGCGCTGCGGGAGCGGTACGGCGAGCCCCGGACCGGGGCCCAGGCCCCGTTCCATGTCTTGATCGCCACGATCCTGTCCCACCGGACCAACGACGACGTGACCCTCCCGGCGGCCAAGGCCCTGCTCGAGGCCTACCCGACACCCGAGGCGCTGGCCAACGCCGACCCGGACCACATCCAGGCGCTGATCGAGGGGGTCGGGTTCTACCGGAACAAGACAGAGGCCGTCCAGCGTGCCAGCCAGCACCTGCTCGACGAGCACGACGGCCAGGTCCCCACCGAGGAGGCGGCCCTCTTGGCCATCCCGTGGGTCGGGCGCAAGACGATGAACTGCGTGCTCGTCTACGCGTTCGGGGAGCCGGTGGTGGCCGTGGACACCCACGTCCACCGGATCAGCAACCGGTTGGGGTGGTCCGACACCGAGACACCCGAGGACACCGAGCCCGTGCTCGAGGCCCAGCTCGACGCGCCGCAACGCCTGGCGGTCAACGAGCTCCTGGTCCGGTTCGGGCGTGAGATCTGCCGGCCCATCGGACCCCGGTGCGGGGACTGCCCGGTCCGCGAGCTGTGCCCGTCGGCCGAGGACCGGGAGCCCGAGGGGCTGGGCGAGCCCGAGGGGCAGACCATGCTGAGCCGGATCGCGGCCGGGGACGCAGGCTCTTGAAGCATCAGCCCATGCCCGGCCTGATGGCTGGGCTCGAACGGCTCCCGAAGGTCCTGCTCCTCCTGGAGGGTGCGCTGCTCTTCGCTGCCAGCGTGCTGGTCTACCTGCAGCTCGGTGCGAGCTGGTGGCTCTTCGCCGGCCTCCTGCTCGTGCCCGACCTCTCCATCCTGGGTTACCTGGCCGGGCCACGCGTCGGTGCGCTGCTGTACGATCTCGCCCACACGGCCGTCGGGCCCGCGGGGCTGGCGCTGGCCGGTTGGTCGGGCGTGGTCCCGCTGGGGCTGGAGATCGGGATGATCTGGCTGGCCCACCTAGGCATGGACCGGGCCATCGGGTTCGGCTTGAAGTACCCGTCCGGGTTCCAGGAGACCCACCTGGACCGGGTGTGATCGTCGGCTAGCCTTGGGGGAGCTCGGGCATGCTGTCCAGCACGCGCAGGCCCCCGTCGTCGATGGGGATGACGTGGGGCTGGGCCCAGGCCTGGAGGACGTCTTGGAGGACCTCGGTCTCGCCGTAGGCGACCACGGTGTTGCCGAGCATGGCAGCCATGCCGACCCCGCCCTCGGCGCAGGCGTCGATGGCCGCCAGGGTCTGGTCGCTGACGAGCCCGGTGGCCTGGGAGAACCGGGCGCCGGCCTGGAAGATCGCCTCCAGGGTCGGACGCTCGAGGACGGCTTCGAGGCAGGCCCGGCCGGCCTTGGTGACGGTCTCCATGGTGGCCTGGTCGCCCAGCTTCTCGGCGGTGTCGATCTCCTCGCCGACGGTGGCGACGACCACCTCCCCCTGGGCGGGCAGGCGCTGCTGTGTGCCGTAGGGGGGGATCCCGGGGGTCCGGCGGATCACCGCGCCGCCCATGAACTCGGCGACGACGTCGCCCAGGCCGGTGCGGCTACGGACCTCGGCCAGGTGGGCGGCCTTCAACGCCTCGGAGCGGCCTTCCCCGATGCACCGGGCCAGGGCGAACGCGCTGGCCAGTGCGCTGGCGCCGCTGATGCCGAAGCCTTGGCCGCTAGGGGCGCCCTGCTGGATCGTGCAGGTCACCGCCAGGGGGCGTTGGCCGAGCAGGTTGCGGAGGGCGGCTTGGGTGACCTGGGTGGGCCCTTCGCCGTGGGTGCGCTCGACGGTGATGGTCGGCTGGTCGGCCTCTTCGACCTCGGCGGTGGCGACCACGCCGGTCCCGAGGCAGACGCCGGCGCCCCAGGAACCTGTCTTGGCGGGTGCCTTGCGTTCGATGTGCGGGACGAAGAACGCGGAGACGTGGCAGGGCGAGAACGCGGTCGCTTCGTCGCGTTGGATGTCCATGAAGGGTGCCTCTCAGAGGAAGGTGATCTACAGGGCCTCGGCCATGGCGGCCAGCAGCTCCCGGGCCACGGTCTGCTTGTCGCCGGAGAAGGTGTGCGTGCCGGTCTCGAGGACCAGGTGGAGGGTGGTCTGGTCGACCTCGACCTCCTCGAGCCGGTTGGCGACGACGGCCTGGGCCCGGTTCTCCTTGCGGAAACGGGCGACCTTCTCCAGGAGCTCGTCCTGGGTGAGGTCGGCCTCGGCCTTGAAGGCGACCAAGCTGCCGTCCCCGGCCTCATCCAAGGCCTTCCGGAGCTCCGGGAGGACCTTGGGCGTGGGGACCAGGTCCAGGGTGTGCTCGCCCTTGGAGGAGATCTTGCCGTCGGCCACCTTGGAGCGGAAGTCGCTGATGGCGGCGGGGACCAGCACCCAGTCGTATCCGACGGCCTCGGGGGCCATGTCGATGAGGTCCTGCACCGTGACGAAGCGGCGGGTCGGCAGGTGCTCGGGCATGGCGGCGTGGTGGTGGCCCAGCCAGACCGTGACGTCGGCGCCAAGCCGGAAGGCCTCGCGGGCCAGGGCGCCGCCGGTGCGGCCGGTGCTCTTGTTGGTGACCACGCGCATCTGGTCCATAGGCTCGATCGTCGAGCCGTTGATGACGAGCACGCGGGTGCCGGCCAGGGGGTTGG